>JAGBXB010000085.1 GCA_017629515.1 Lentisphaeria bacterium
TGGTTGCCATGGAGAAAACCTCTGAACTGGAATACAAGGTGACGGATCCCAAAAGCAAACTTACCTATTTACGGGTAAAAGCTATTGACGAAACGCTGGAAACCATCTATTCCCAGGCAATGTTTCTTCCGTAAATAAAAAAACTGCATAAAAAAGATATTATGAGAGAAATAAGAAAACTCCCATAATATCTTTTTTTATACTCCGGACTTCTTCTGTCCGGAGTATAAGCGTGTGCCTTATTCCTTGAAAGAAGTATTCAGCGTTTTGAGCAGGGGTGGACCCATTGGGGGGTCACGCCGTATTTGCGTTTATGCACTCCCGGAGCCCAGCCCAAACGCTGTGCCCAGATATCTATAAAGTCATCCCCACTGTAACGCAAGGTGGTTTCATCCAACCGTTCGATCCCCAGTTTTTCCGGAGCGTCGGCATGATTGGGACACATGACATTAACGATCAGTTCACATTGTTCCGGAAGTAAAGGACAGGGGGCATTTTGCAGATTTTTCAATGCCTTTTCCGCCTGTTCCCGCAATTGGGCATAGACTTGTTCCGGCGGATAGTTGATTGCAGAATAACGGTTGATATCTGTTTTGGTGGGAACAGTAACAACATTTCTCCCCAGAAATTCTTCCGCTTCTTTACATGCCGTTTCATCTCCGGAAACCAGAATGGTGGGAATGTGGAAGTACGCAGCTTTCAAACTGCACACCCCGATTTCTCCAATAGGTTTTCCATTGAAGAGCATCCGGCAGACACTGTGACTGTTGAAAGTATGGCACATATACCCCCCGGAAGACTGCATCCCGTGAGCCCCCAACTGCACAAAGGCATCAAAGGTGGAGTCAAGATTGGTGGCAGGCATCCAGCAGCCTGTTTGAAGGAGTTTGGCTCTGGGGTGCAGCTTGAATATGTCAATACTGTTGCTTCCGCCGTGACCATCAGTAACGATGATCTCATCGGCTCCTGCGGCAAACAAACCTTCACAGCAGGCATTCACTTCATTGACAAGAGCCTGTTCCGCTGTGGTGCGGTTGGGCATGGTGTTGCCAATGCCGTCGGAACGGCCATTGACACCGGAAGGACCTTCAAGGTCGGTCATAATCATTATTTTCATTTTTTTCTCCTGTATAACGGCAGGCTTTTCTTCCTGCAGACATTGCGTTAATTAGAAAAGATTGTTTTATTTTTCAGAAGCATTTTTCCATGCTTTTTTCATTTCTTCAGCAGTGAAAAAGACGATTTTCCTGAAAAATACAGTATGATCCCGCACAGGCACCAATTCAAAGATCCTGGGATATTTATTGCTTGTGGAAAGCAATATACCTGTCACTTTTACAGGCGTCCGCATTGTCTGCTTACCGTGTCCATGCCATTGGAGGGGGAACCACGGAAGAGGGAATGGTTTGGCAGATTTTTTATTCAATGCCATATATCTGAAACGCCATGCGGTAGAATAGAATTCATTGTCGTAGGCTGCATTCAGAGCAGTAGCACCATTGCGGGGTTCCCCATTGGCAATGAAAGATTTTCCGGTTTCATCCGTTACTTCCCAGGCAAAACGCCCTAAACTGCCATTTCCTTTCATCCAAATACCGATGCAATCGGCGTCAGAGGGAATGGGAATGGGGTTTTTGAAGCGGTACATGGTATAACCTCCATGATACCAGGAATCTTTCGGAAGAGGGGAAACATCAAAGGTGACAGCAGTACAAACACCTTTTTCCGCATCTTTCACATCCCGGATGGTGGAATTGACCAGATAGGCAGCCTGGAAAGAACGGGTATTGATGGGACGGCTGTCGACACGGGGTTCTTTTTCCTTCACCCGGTAGAGGTCGGATGCCTTTACTTCCACAGTTTTCAGAACTTTGGCAGGTTCATCCATGCAGGGATATTTTCTGATAAGATCCAGAGAAGTCATTCTGCCTCTGGTAATGAAATAACGCAGATTCTGATCCGCAGTTATTTTCAGTTTGCCGTTTTTCACAGAAAATACGGAAGGTCTGCCGTAAAGATCTTCTGATTCTATTTTATTGCCTGTTCCGGAAACATGGATTATGCAATCTGCTGTGCCTTTCTGTGTCCAGAGAGTATAGATATAGTTCCCGTCTTCTCTTTTGAATTCAAAAAGGAAAACTTCCAGAGGACTTTTGACAGACTTTACAAATTTCACCTGATCCAGGATCCTTGTAAGAACTGCGGTGGAAACTGCTGCGGGTTTCGGAGCATAATAATTTCTCGTAAAGCAGCCTGTTCCCCCGTATGTGCCATGTTCCTGATATTCCGTTCCTCTGTCGGTACCGCTGGGAACAGGGATATTATTGTAGTGGTAGGAATAGGCAACCATGACCTCTCTTGCGTAACGCTGTGCCTGATTGCGTTTTGCTTCCATCCAGTCGGGAATATTTTTTGTAGGATTGGAGGAGTGACATGCCCATTCATAACAGGCGGTCATTTTTGCTTTATAACCGTTGAGTCTTGCAGTTTCCCGGAGGATATAAGAGTTTCCTGTGGGATTTGTGAGGTAGAATTTTTCAGGATCGCTATCCCCGGAGACTCCTTCGCTTCCGATATAATCCACAAGAGAGGGATCAAATCCCCGTGCTGCAAAGGATTCAATGATCCCCTGGGCATAACAGGAATTACCGAACACGATCTTCAAATGGGGAAAATTTTTGCGGATAAGTTTTGCCGCTTCTGTGGCGGCACGGGCACGGGCCCGTTCCAGAACTTCCCGTTTTGCATCAAAAACGGCTGGTTTCTTCCCCAGAATGGTAGGCGGAATTTCTGCATGTTGTCCGGGATAACTTTCATGGTGCATCACAATATGTTTTGTTTCCGGGAACTTCCTGACAAATTTGGCTACTTCCCGTACAAACTGACGCCCCATTTTATCCCAGTCTTCCTGATTTTTGGAAAGGATCCTTGCATCACTGTAAACGATTTTCATCAAATTGGGGAACTGGCTGAAACCGATCCCGTAAGGGGCCCAGTCTTCTGCTGTGTACTCCATACCGGCGGCTGCATAGCGGATACCCAGTTTTTTGAATATGGGGCCGATCCTGTACAGATCGGGAATGGCGTTATGGAAATGCGCCCAGTGCCAGCCTGCATAGGGAGAAGTGCCTTTCTGCCATTTGCGGGTATCCGGAGCAAGGATCGCCGCTGCCGTTTCAAAGGAGAAGATTTGCTGTCCATTTTTTTTCAGCAGAAGATTTACGCTGTACCAGCCTCTGCCGGGAACTTTCACCGGAATTGCAACATTTCTGGTTTCTCCGGCAGAAAGTTTCAGAGTCATTTTGCCTGCGGCGACCTCTTTTTCCATTACATCACCGATTTTCCAGCTGATTTCATAATTGCCAGCTTTATCAGCTGTGATATTTACCGGGATTTCCGGTGCACCGTCTTTGGGTTCAAAAAGATTGCCGGGAGTTTTCTGCCCAACTTTGACAACGGCAGGACTTTTTTCCAGTGTAACAGCATGAACTGTTACCGCCGCGCGTTTCGTTTCCTTTAAAGACTTCCGGTTGCCGGGACCTTGAAGATCGATATCCAGATAGTTCCGGAAAGGCAGGACACTGTTTCTGTCTTCAAAAAGAATATCCTGTATCGTACCATGATCAAGGATCGCAGAAACAAGATAGACAGGAACTTTCACTTTTTTGCCGTCGATGATAAGTTCACTTGTCCCCACCTGCCGGATGGTATCCGATTTTTTCGCAAGATCAAACTCCACCGTGGGAAGTGCCAGAGCCGCACGCCCCATGTTGGAAAAGCGTCCCATCATCAACCGGAATACAGGAAGCATATTTACTTTGTCTTTTTCCGGGATCGGAGAACAGAGGACCCACGCACGGGAATACTGGCGGGCAGGAACACTGAAAAGGAAAGAGCCCGGAAGAGCGTCAAAGGCGGAACGCCTTACATCGGCAGTAAAATAGCCTATTTTGTCTGCCATAGGGACAGCCTGCCGCAGATCCAGAGATTTTGTGATATCCGTACGCATGGGGACAGGAAGTTTTTCCGTGAGAAGCAAATTTGAGGGCAGACCGCCGGAAGCGGCTCTGCAATCAATATTGATTTTCTCAAAGTCAGGATCAAGTTCTTCTTTCTGAGAAAGGTCAAGGACATCACCGGAATCATATTTCAAAACAGCATCAAGTCCGGAGATCTTTCTATCCAATTTTCCGGCAAAACTTCCATTGATATATACGGCAGTCCCGTCATCCACCTCATAAAGTTTCAGATTGATAAGAGTATTGCTTGCATCCGGAAGATCTTTCAAATTCATTTTTGCAACTATTTCTGCAGAAATTTTGTCCAGATTCGGCTTGATGTATATTTTTTTCAACGGCAACCCGGCAACTTCAATTATCGCCTGGGGCAGGTTCACTGTGCGCCGGGCAAGTTTCAGTTTGGGGTTTGCCGGGATAGTGAAAGAACAGGAACGGGGGACAAAACGGATCAGCACAGGAAATCCACCCTCCCGGGAAAAGGAAAGAATAGAAAATTCTTTGTTCAAACGGAACCAATAGGATGCCGGTCGGCCCGGTCTGGGAGGTGTGAGGGCGTGACGGAAATCATTCAACAAACTGTCATTCCGGGTAAGTTTTTCAAACTTGCCTTCCGCAGCCGCTTTTGCGGCAATATCGATCTCCGGAACTGCGGATGCTGTAACAGTACAAAGTACAGCCATACTGAATAATAATATTTTTTTCATCTGATACTCTTTCTGATAACTTTGTTATCGTTGAAGTTTTTCATACGTTTCCTCTGCTATCTTTTCAGGTAAATTTTATTTGCCGTCAGAACCCTGTTCCAGAGCGACAAACACGTCATCCACATCCAGTATGCTGTTTTCCTGCATAAGGAAACGAACTCCTATGCGTTCCGTGGGAATGCCGGTTTTTACAGCTTCCGCTTCAAAAGTCTGCCACTCATTCGTAAGTTTGAAAGGCTGCAATTTGTTGGTTCCTGTCAAAATCTTATAACCATTGCCTTTTTCTTCCTTTGTGTAATTACGGTAGTTGCATGTCCAGAGGTAAAATGCCCCTTTGCCCCGGGCACGGAAACGGATCTTGAGTTTTCCTTTGCCGTCAGCGATATAATACTGGGTGATATAGCCTTTTTCCAACTGGATATAATAGTTGCCTTTTTCCCTTTTACATGTCCCCACCGCATTACTGCTGATATGCCATTCGGAGGGAACCATCTTTTCCTGATCTTCAAACTTCCATTTCCCGTAACGGCTGTAACGGAGAGCTTTCCGCAGTTTGGAATCCGGGACTACGTGGTCGAACGTGGCATTTTTCCACGGGGCAGTATTGCTGCCTTTTGCAAAGCGGGACTCCGTAAAGATCATATTCACAAAGTTGAACGCTCCGTGGAACGCTCCGTTATTGCAGGCAGAACTGAATTCCGCAAAAAGCTGATTTTTTCCCGGATCAGGTTTGAGTTTTCTCTGTCTTGCAATATTGATCTTCCAGGAGGCTCCGTCATAACATTTCATTCCGATCTCATTGCAGGGGATGGCTATTTCCAGTATCCAGCGGTCTTTCAATACTTTTGTAGCAAATTTTGCTTTTGTATTGAAGGATTCATCACGGGAATAGGGACCATGAACTGCATCAATGATCTCTCCATTGGGATTGATCGCCAGATGATAATATTTTTCTCCCATATCCGGGTAACTGTAAAAGAGTTCGATATCGTTGCCCAGATCCGCAAAGCCTTTTTCGTCTTTTCTTACATTTTTTCCTGCAAAAATCTTTTCCGGAGTCGGTTCCATGCACTCTACTGCGATATAGAGAGTATCAAGGGAATAAACGATCCTTGCATAGGTCTGTTGGATCTTTGTTCCTTTCGGGGTTCTGCCGCCGGGCTGAAAATTGGAAAGGGCATTGGCATTTTTCCAGTCAGGTTCATCCAGAATACCATCGATTTTAATGGGGGCAGTCTGTTTATAGACATTGAGTTCTTTGAAGTTCTGGGCATAGATCTTACGGTAGGCAAGCCAGGTAAGTTCAAAAATTTCTTTGTCCCGCAGAACATTCTTCAATACACGCGGATCTTTATCTTGTTTGGCTGCGGCAATGGCTTTTTCCAGAAGAGATTTCAATTTTTCTTCCGAGCCTGCCTGATCCAGACAGCGGCCCAATGGAGCAGGTTTTCCGCCCCAGCCCATGCAGGAAGGTGTTTCAATAAAATATTTGGTAAGCATTTTCCGGAATTCCCGGAATCCGTTATCCCAGGCCTTGCCGTAATAAAGACGGTTGATCGTGTCATATTCCTTTTCAAAGTCATAATCCGGGTTCCACATGGAAAGGGAGGAAAGATAACAAATCTGCCACATAGCATACCAGAAAAGATTTTTTCCGTAATAGGAAGCAGATTTTTCAAGGAATTTCAGGTGGGCAGGATAAGGGGAATTGATGCACATGCTGCTGCCGTGAAAGCCAAGAGATTTGTAGGTTTTGAAATTTTCAAAAAGGATTTTTTCAGAGGGGAGATAATAAACCCCCGGCGTGCCGTAACCATCATACCCGCCGATCTCCTCCCGGTTGACAAGGTAAGGGTGGCCTGTCTTTTTCCATGCCGCCATGATCTTGCGCAGTTCTTTATTCACATGGCATTGGGGATCATAAATGGTATGACGCCAGCACTGATTGTTGTAGGAAATAAAGATCTGCAAACGGGGATCAGGCTTGACTTTCGTGGGGGGATACCAGAAATCCTGATACGCCCAACCGCCCAGTTGGGCATCCGGACATTTAGCCCAGACCCGTTTGGCAATCTCATTGACCATGTACCAGTAACGGTCTGAACGGGCTCTTTTTGTACCCTTTGCAGCGGGATCATCCAATGCGGCGCATTTGGCACATTCGCACCAGATCATGGTATCATTGTTCCCGATGATAACGGGGTGTTCCGCTCCATATTTTCTGCCGGCAAACTTACAAAGGGAGTCTGCCATAAGATCCAGAAGTGCCGGATTGGAGATACAGGGATTGGGGGCTAACGAGCCTTTCATCAGAACCCGTTTGCCGTTGATCAGGGGGAAATATTCCGGATGTACTTTATAGAGTGCATTCACATTCTTCTGCATTTCGCTCCACAATCCCCCGCCCATCAACTGGGTAAGGATATGACCGCCGTAAACAGCACCGGTAACGGCAAGGGAATCCAGTGTATCGGCAAGGCGGGTGCGTTTATTGGTATAAACGTCCACAAATCTCCCGGTATATGCCTGGGAGCGCATATTGTTGCGGGCAAGCCATTTATAGGCGGTGACTTCCGCAGCAACAGTCTTGCGTTCCCGTAAATAAGGGTTGTGGATACTCTTCTGTTCAGGAACTTTGATGATATTTTTTTCTGTGAAATATTCCCCGTCATCTCCGGGAACGAGGAAGCGGATACCGCCATATTTTTTCACGATCTCATAACAGCCGTACATTGCTCCTCTGGGATTCTGTCCTATGATATACAATCCGTCTTTCCGGGCGGTAATGGCAAACCCGTCCTCTTTCAGAGAAGTTGGATCAATGCCTGCTTTTTTCACAAGAGAATGATCTGCAAGAGTTCCCACATGAATATTGTAAAGACCTTTCACCTCTTTATCCCCGATCTGCGGGGCGGCTTTTGCGATCTTTCCCAGATAAAGGGAAAGTTCCTCCGCGCCATATTTTACAGGGGGAGGAACATTTTTCTTTACAACGATTGCGGAAACGCTTTTACCATCTTTTACAAGAGTAAAATCTTCCGCAGAAAGGGAAAACGCAAAAAGCGTGCAGGAACAGCACGCAAAAGAAAAGAACAGGCTTTTGAGCATGAATATCTATACCTTATTTTTCAGTGAGTTGATTATTATAATTCTTCATTCCCGAATCTGCCGCCAGTCCAGCCGACGGGATAACTTCTGTTATATTCACCCAGATAACCCGGAGAGTAGGCAAGAAAAGGATTGCACATCATTTTTCTTACGGAATTATCCCCGTAGAGAATATTGAGACTTTTATCATGTCTGAAAGCATCAGCGACAGCAGAACCGGCAGATGTACCGGCTCTGCAACGCAGTTGGATCGCCCCGTACTCATTGGCGGCATCTTTTGTATCCATGGTGACATATAACCGCGAGGGATACCTGATCTCTTTCAAACGGGCATTGGTTCCAAATGTAAAATTGTTGGTAAGGGCATAATCACTTCCCAGCCCCATGTAGTTATAAGCATAAGAGGGAAAGTCGCAACTGGGGAATTTTCCTTCCGTAAGTTCCTTGATGGCACTTGTTCTGGCAGGAGGGGCTTTGGTGGAATCTTTTACATCCATTGCGGCACAATCCAGAGTTTTCGGCATGATATATTTGAAAATAATAAAAACATACTGCCAGTTATGGTGGTTGTAATTTTTATGAACATGGCCGATCCCGCCGGGATAAATCTCTTTATTATCAGAAAGATAGAAAGAATATCCCAGTCCAAGCTGTTTCAGATTGTTGGTACAGGCTATAGAACGGGCAGTTGCTCTTGCTTTATTCAATGCCGGCAGCAACATTCCGGCGAGAATAGCGATAATGGCAATTACAACAAGCAATTCGATGAGTGTAAACCTGTGGCGTCGCATAATATACATTATGTCAGTTCCTTTGAGTAGATTTTTTAATATTTTTCATCTTTCCCATACTTCTCATAACTTCCATTTCATGCGGGAAAAATCCTGCCCTGTTTCCCATAATGTATTTATGCGACATGGGCAGGTAAATCCTTTCTGAATAAAAATCAGAAATTGTAATCCGGTTTGACGCAAACTCCCGTTTCCGCAGAACGGATGGCAGCTTCCGCAAAGGCAACAGTTTTGGTGCCCTGATAAACATCGGTGGGGCACATTTCGCCTTTTTCGATGTATGCAAGAAATTCCTTGAGTTCGCTTGTCACATTGTGACTTGCCACACTTACAGGAATGGTGCTGAATTCCAGTTTGGAAGCGGGGCCTGTGACGAGGGTTTCACAGATCTTGATTTCAGGAGAGGTGTTGTCGCAAATGATCGTTCCTTTTGTACCGTAGAGGCAGGTACGCATGGTATAGGGACGCTTTACTCCGATGGAGACAAAAATTTTACCGATCACATTGTTGGGGAATTTTGCAATGGCAATACCTGTATCAGGTGTGGGCCAGTCGGGCAGATATTTCTGGTTCATAAAGCAGGAGACTTCTGTGGGATCTCCGGCGATCCATCTGGTAAGGTCGAGAGCATGGCAGCCGCCGCCCAGGAAGCCCTGACGCTTCACAGCAGGATCTTTTCTCCAATTCCCGTAACCGGGTGCACGGCTGTAATCATGGGCGTATTCACTTTCCACATAAACAAGATCTCCGATCCTTCCTGCTTCATAAAGGGCTTTTGCTGCGCAGAAGCCGGGGGCATAACGGCAGACCTGACCGGTCATGAACTGTTTGCCGGATTTTTTCACCGCTTCAATGATCTTACGGCAGTCATCCAGTGTGGGGGCAAGGGGTTTTTCACAGGCTACATGTTTACCTGCCATCAATGCTTTGATGCACTGTTCGGTATGGAAATGGTCAGGACTTGCCACAACGATCACGTCCACATCAGAATTATATACTTCCTCTTCTGTCATGGCGCGTTTCACATTGTTGTTTTCATACGTGGAAGTAATGATCCTTTCACTGATGCCGTAAGCAGGGTCATAGACCATGGTCAATTCTGCATTGGGCAGATTCAATGCTGCTTTTGCCCATTCTCCACCCATTCTCAATCCCATTACTGCTACTTTGAATTTCATTTTTTTCTCCTTTTCAACATTTTTTTTGTTGCATTTTTTTGTTGAATATGTATTTTCTGTTAGGAATTTTTCTTTATCGTGTTATATTATATACTATATTGCAGAAAAAAGAATGGATAAAACAAACATGAAACATGACAGATTCAATATTCTTGAATACACAAGGTGTCCCACGCCTCCCTCCCGCATGAAAAATTACGGGTTGTGGCTTTTCGGAAACCGCTGTGCCACACCGGAAAAACTCAAAGAGATCTCCCCCTGTCAAAATCCCTTTTCCAAGGTGCGGTACCGTATCTTCCGATTCTGTTCCATAGCTCATCTTGTCGCTGGAAAAGGACGGGCATGGCTGGAAAACGGTACGGAACGGAAAATGTATCCGGGAGATTGTATTATTGTCACCGAAGGAACGCTGAACCGTTACGGGGGGACAGACGGGGAGACATTTGTGGAAGATACGGTAAATTTCAGCGGTCCTGTTGTGGAAATGATGCAGAAAGCCGGGGTATTGCGGTCGGGCGTTTTTCCCATAGGGCAGGTACGGCGGATCAAACTTATCCATGATCTGCTTATTGATGGTACGATCGATTCCCATCTGGCGGCAGCTGCAAAACTTCAACAGCTCCTTATGGAAATTTATCAGGCATCCGTCAATGAAAAGAAAAACGGGAAGAAAAATCCCATTGATTCACTTCTTCAGGAGATCATTCATTTGCCTGAAAAATGGTGGAGTATTCAGGAACTTGCGGAAACCTGCAATTTGAGTGAGACCCATCTGCGGCGGCTTTTTCTGGAAAAGACAGGATATTCCCCGAAAGAATATATCGATTGCCAGAAAATGCAGATGGCAGGGGAGATGCTGCGGTCAACAGAAAAAAATATTTCTGAAATAGCCCGCGCATTCGGTTATGTGGATCCTTTCCACTTTTCCCGCCGATTTAAAGAAATTATGGGCGTATCCCCGAAATATTACCGTAACCTGCCACATTGACGCAATTAAAAAAAAGAAGAGGGGATTCCTGATGGGATCCCCTCTCCGCTTTGCTGAAAATTTTTATTTACGGAAGAAACATTGCCTGGGAATAGATGGTTTCCAGCGTTTCGTCAATAGCTTTTACCCGTAAATAGGTAAGTTTGCTTTTGGGATCCGTCACCTTGTATTCCAGTTCAGAGGTTTTCTCCATGGCAACCA
>JAGBXB010000086.1 GCA_017629515.1 Lentisphaeria bacterium
AATATAAGAACTTTTATCTTTTTGCCCCATTCCCAATCTTCCCGGCGGAAGGATCAGGAGACATTGATCCGGGCGTTGTTTTGAACTTGTGATAGGAAAGAAGTTGATCATTTTGTTTTTCGGTCCGCTTTCTCCGGGAGTAACGGCAAAATGATTGGGTTTTGTTTCACTGCCGAAAACGGTACCGCTTTTATTGTAGATCCATCTTCCATGCCAGATGGATCCATCCTGCGGAAACTTCTGTTCGAGTTTATGAAGTTTGGATTCTTTTATTTTTGGGGGAGTAACAGTCGTTTCCTTTTGAGTAAGTTTAGTTTTCAACAAGGCATCTTTGCTTTTTTTATGACAGAATTCCAAATAGGAAATGATTGTTTTATTTTCATCAGAACTCATAGTGAAGCCTCCGCTTATACCATATATTCTACGTAAGATAGGTTGCATAGGATGATTTTCAAGTTTGAAACTTGAATATTATTTAAAATAAAGTATCCGGCATCCCCGGCATTGGCAATTAAAGCCGTGCCCGGAATACCGGATTATCAAAATAGGATGTATTTTCATTGTGTATCGGAAAATGGGTGTGAAAAACTGGTGGGTCAGTCAATAATGACGGGGCGGGAAGAAAATGTGCGGATTCTGCAACACATGGTGAACTCCTTTGTTGAATATTGTTATTGTGATGAGAAAAGCGTAAGAACTGTCAGCGGTCGGACTTGGAAGCAGCGGCAGCCGCGGCGGCAGCAGTGGCGATAGTGGTGATGGTGGTGGCAGCGGCAGCCAGACCCGCCCAGGTGATCGTAATAATCATAATTAGAACTCCTTTGATGATAAGTAAATTGAGAATAAACGGGAAAGATGGTAATGACAAATTACCAGGAAATGGAAATGCCGGAATCGGAAACCGTGATGTCGATCATTTTCAGACCTCCTTTCGTATTGTGTTTGTCCTTTGTAAGAGTTTACTTTTCTGTATTTATGAGTTGGAATTGAAAAAATGTGAAAAAATCAGAGAAGGGGATTGGTCAAATGATCCGGATCGGAACCGGAAAGACCGCCTTCCCACAGGGTACCGGGAACCGGTAAATGGGAAAACCGGACCAATGAATGTATAAAATTATTCATAGTAACCTCTTGTTGAATGGGTTGAAAGAAAAGAGCGGGGGGAATGCTGTGATCAGCGGGAAAGGATACGGATCACTGCATCCCAGGGAAACCGGGGCGGGATAGGAATGAAACTCATTTTGATCTCCTTATGTAATGAAGTTGCAGACTTGAGATAGAGAAAACGGAACGGATAGATCAGCGATCATCCCTGGAAGACGCAGAAGCGCACAGGGAAACCACAGCCAGCCCGACCGCCGTAACAACGGACCAGGGAATAAAAACCATGATCAGAACTCCTTTGTTGAATATTGTTATTGTGATGAGAAAAGCGTAAGAACTGTCAGCGGTCGGACTTGGAAGCAGCGGCAGCCGCGGCGGCAGCAGTGGCGATAGTGGTGATGGTGGTGGCAG
>JAGBXB010000010.1 GCA_017629515.1 Lentisphaeria bacterium
CAGTTCTGAAGAAAAAATTATTTTTCCAAACCCTTTTCAAATTTTTCCGGGAAGGAGTTTATATTTTTCCACAGCGGCTTTTCGTAAGTTACCGGAAAATTCTCCCGGCAGGAACGGATAAATTCCATCTTTTTTTCTTTACTGCACCGGGAATCGTGGAGGATTTTTTCCGTACGGGAAAGGTAATGGAAGAAATACTGATCTTCTTTCCTTTCCTTATGGATACGCAAAGAGAAATATGTCACAGGAAAAGCAAGGAGCGGAAGAAGGATATAAAGGAAAAGATATCTGTTTTTATGGGGTTTTACCGCAAGAAACGCTGTTATGATCACGGCGGACAAAAAGAGGACACATACAGCAATGGAAATACAGAGGAGATATTCTTTTTCCGGTGGGAATACAATACTTTTTGAAGGATCTTCTTCCCATATTTTCAGAATATTATGTACCCGTTTACCGTAATCATAATTATCCTGCAGGAAACTCACAAAATACAGAAGGACCCCTCCGGCAGTTTCCAGAAGGGTGATGAAAAGAAAAGAGATACTGCGTAAGATCTTTCCTGCAGGAAATGTTTCCATTCTGTCTGCACTGATCCAGAAAATACAGGGCAGAAAAAGAAAAATGATTACTGTTGCAAGGATAAGAATCACCGGTCATCTCCCAGTGCTGCCGATCTCTTTCCTGCTTCCAAATTTACCGGATAAACTTTTGACATCTCTTCTATAATCCGGGGAAGATACCTGCTCCATGCCCCGTCAGAAGGCAGAAGATCAAACAATCCTTTATTGGCTTTCCGTAAAGAAAAAATCATAGCTGCGGGAGCATTTTCCCAACCGCTTTCTATGCACCATGCCCCCCATATCCGGTCTGCGGAACTTCCGTAATA
This sequence comes from Lentisphaeria bacterium, assembly GCA_017629515.1. Classification (GTDB taxonomy): domain Bacteria; phylum Verrucomicrobiota; class Lentisphaeria; order Victivallales; family UBA1829; genus RGIG5327. Next base: position 890 of record JAGBXB010000010.1, read on the forward strand.
TTCCCATGTTTCAAAATCAAAAGAACGCATCCACATACCGGAAAGTTCTTTATGTTTTTCTGAAACGGTCTGGGTACGGATGAGGAAGGAGGCAGCTTTATCGGCAAGGCGTTTATATTTTTCCTCCCCGGTAGCCATATAGGCTTCATGCAGTCCGGCAAAGGCAAAGACCTGGGTATAAAGAAGGTCACAGCAGGGATCTTTTTCCGTCTGGGTGAGAGAGGCTTCCCTTGTACCGTACTCCTCATTGGAACGGGGCGGCGGGAACAGGGCATCCTCCGGATGATCCTGGGAGGCTTTTACTGCTCCGGAAGCATCCATAAGACTTTCAACATGGGCGGCAACTCTTTCCAGATATTCTTTATGTTCAGGGGTTTTCTCCAGCCGGTAGAGGAAGGAGAGGGGCCGGAGCATTTTTACCGGTTCTCCGGAATAATCGTTCATCCATTTTAATTCCGGATATACTTCCATAAGTTTGTAAATCCCCAGCTTGGCTTTTTCCAGAAACGGCGGATATTTTGTAACTTTCCATGCGGCAAGGAACATACTCCATACAGCTGCCTGCCTGTGGGGACAGGGATAGAAGAAAGGTTCTCCGGCAAAATGATCCCAGTTATGTTCCCGGAAAGAATCGGGTACGATAAAATAGTGGGGAGCGTATCCTTCCGTACCGGTTGCCCGCAGAATGGCAAACATCATCCGCAGAGTGTGGAGGATATACCGGGGTTCTTTCTGTGTAACAGCAAGCAGAAGTGCGGCAATGGAGTTGCCGGAAGTATAGTAGGTAAAGGTATTTTCATAGAATTGCATCAGACTGTAACAGGGATCCTCCGGGGATAAGGAAGTATTATCCGGATCATTGCAGAGCCGGGAGATGATCTCCTGTGCCATTTTTCCATGTTCCGGATCTCCGCCCAGAAGGGAATCCACAGCAAGGGCTGCGGCTGTTTCCATCACACAGTCACTTCTTTCCCTTTTTCTGTAAGGTTGGGTGCCATCAGAAAGAATTTCGCCGGAATAGCCTTCCGCCACGTGTAAAATCCCGTTTTCCCTGTACAAAAAAATGTTGCGGATGGTGGAATATATTTTCTGACGGCAGAGTTCTTCTGCATCCGGCGGAAGGGGAGAATTTTTATCATAAGCTGTTTTGATAACAGGTTCTTCTGCGGAAAGCCCTGTAAAATATTCCCAGAGGACTTTCCATTTGCAATAGGGGGCGAAACGGCTTGTGACAAAGGAGGAAAAAGGAAATAATGCAATATGCAGTTTTTCATACTCCGGATGTTCAAAAAGAAGCGGTATTTTTTCTTCCGGCATACCGAAATAAAGATCATTGTATCCGGCAACTTTACCGGCATAGAGCAGAACTTTCCATCCGGGAAGAGTCAAAAAAGAACAGGAAAGTTTGTAAGGATCAAGGATTGTTTCTGCCGGAAGGGAAGAAATTTTTTCTACAGTAAAAAGCCGCCAGGCATCCGGCAGAACATTATTATTTTCAGTTGTTTCCAGAAAAACGGTGAGCGATTTTTTCCTGCAAAGATCAGCTAAAGAACTGTCTGTGAGAATTTTTTCTGTTTCCTCATCATACTTCTGTATTTTGAAAAAATGAGTTTTATTTTCTTCTGAAGAGAGTAAAAGGGAGAGTATTTTCTCCATAAAATTATTTCCTTCCGGCATAATGGTCCAGTTCATCCAGTTGTTCTTTTGAAAGGGAATTGGCACCAATGGTATAAGCCATAATGGTCTGTTTTGCCGCATTTTCCCACTACTGTCCGGTAAAAATTACCGGAGTTAATTGAAATTGTCGGGACTTGTTATACATTAAAAACGCTCAAAACTTTAATATTTAACAAGAAAGCCCCGAACAGTGTATTACGATAGCATCTATTCTCAACTTTTCAACTTCATCCCCCGATATCGTTTTGAAAAAATCGTAAAAAAGTCAGGCGGAGACAGATATTGCCAGCATTTCACCGCATGGAAACAGTTCCTGACTTTGCTCTTTGCTCAAATTTCCGGCAAAGATTCTTTGCGTGAAATTGAAAACGCTCTGCTTGCCAACCACAAACACCTTTATCACCTTGGCATGGAAGCCGTGGCAAAATCCACGCTTTCCGAAGCAATGAACCTTTGCGTTTGAGGGGGATTTGAG
>JAGBXB010000087.1 GCA_017629515.1 Lentisphaeria bacterium
ACTTCTGTGGTCGATTATTCCGAGATCCTTACCCGCAAATCCCCGGAAAAATCCCTTACCAAAGGGAAAAAATCCACCGGTGGACGTAACAACATGGGCCGTGTTACGGTCCGTTTCCGCGGGGGAGGAAATAAACGCTCCGACCGTTTGATCGACTTCAAACGCACCAACGGGGATATGCCCGCAACTGTGCAGAGCATTGAATACGATCCCAACCGTTCCGCCTTCATCGCCCTTGTGAACTATGAAGACGGTACCAAGGCTTATATCCTTGCTCCCCACGGTTTGACTGTCGGTCAGACTGTGATCTCTTCCGAAAAGGCAGAGATCAAAGTCGGCAACACTCTCAAACTCAAAAACATCCCTGATGGTATTGAGATCCACAATATCGAACTTATGCCCGGTAAAGGCGGTATTCTCGCCCGTTCCGCCGGTCAGGTCGCCACTCTGCGTTCCAAAGATGGTGACTATGCCCAGGTGAAACTCCCCTCCGGAGAAGTGCGCAAAATCAATCTGGAATGCCGTGCCACCATCGGTCAGATCGGTAATCTGGATTATATGAACACCTCTCTGGGTAAAGCCGGTAAAAAACGTTACCTTGGTTTCCGTCCCCATGTCCGCGGTGTTGTGCAGAACCCTGTTGACCATCCCATGGGCGGTGGCGAAGGCAGATCTTCCGGGGGCGGTCATCCCGTATCTCCCTGGGGCAAGCTTGCTAAAGGTAAACTCACCCGTCATCCCAAGAAACCCAGCGGTAGATTTATCGTTGAACGGAGGAAGAAGTAATCATGGCAAGATCAATCAAAAAAGGTCCTTTTGTGGACTATCATGTGATCGAAAAAGTCGAAAGAATGGAAAAAGCCGGTGGAGCCAAGAAGCCCATCAAGACCTGGTCCCGCCGTTCCATGATCATTCCCGATTTTGTTGGACACACCTTCAATGTGCATAACGGCAAAACTTTCGTTTCCGTGTTTGTGACTGAAAATATGGTCGGACACAGACTGGGCGAATTTGCCCCCACCCGTACATTCAAGGGTCACGGAGTTATTTCCGGTAAGACTGTGTAAGTCTTTCAAGGATTATTTTCCGAAGGGGTTGTTGCAAAACAACCCCTTTTTTTGTGCCGGAATGGGTGGGTGAGGATTTTTTATTCCTCTTAATCCTCTTTCCGGCTCTTTTTTTTCTTTTTTTTACTGCGGATGCTTGCTTTTTTCTGTAATGTGACTATATTGTATAATCACAGTATTCCAACAGGAAAATCTAATTAAACCATCTTACAGGGAGGTTATGATGAAAAAGGTATTGTTTTCACTTGTGGCGTTTTCGTTTCTTTTGACTCTTGCAGCGGACATCAAACTGCCTGCGCCGCAGAAAACCGGTGGTAAAAGTCTGATGGAATCTCTCAATGCCAGAAAGACCATCCGTAAATATCAGGCAAAGGAACTTTCCATGCAGGAGATTTCCAATCTTCTGTGGGCTGCCTGCGGTGTAAACAGACCTGACGGCAAAAGAACTTCCCCTACTGCAGTCAACGCCCAGGAGATCACTCTTTTTGTATTGCTGAAAAAAGGTTCTTACCGTTATGATGCCGCAAAAAATCTCCTTGTTGAGATCAATAAAAAAGATTTGCGGAAACTTGCCGCCCCCCGTTTTGAGGCTCCGCTTACTCTTATCATTGCTTCTGATACAGCAAAGCAGTCCCGAATGAAAGATATGGCAAAGAAAATCCATTATTCTGATGTGGATAGTGGTTATGTCAGTCAGAATATTTATCTTTACTGTGCTTCTGCCTCCCTCGGTACTGTTGCTATAGGCGGTGTTGCGGATAATGGAGATGTTATCCGTAAAGAACTTGGACTTGCAAAATCTTTTTATCCTGTTCTGGGACATGCCGTAGGTATTCCCCGGTAACCGGGAACGATTTTCACATTCCCCCATGAATTTTATGGGGGATTTTTATTTATTTTATATTGAAGGAATAATATGAAACACAAAGTAGCTTTTGTCGGTTTCCGTCACGGTCATGTAGAATCTCTTTACAAACGGATGGCGGAAGACCCCCAAATCGAGATCGTCGCTCTTTGCGAAGAAAATGCAGATGCCGCTGCCGCCGTTGAGAAATCCGGCCGTCACATCACTCATACAGATTATGCAAAAATGCTTGCAGAGGTGGAGTTTGACATTCTCTGCATCGGGGATTATTACGGTATCCGCGGGGAAAGAGCTATTGCCGGTTTGAAAGCGGGGAAACATGTGATCTCTGATAAACCTCTCTGCACCTCTCTGGATGAGCTGCAGAAGATCCGTGCCCTTGCAAAAGAAAAGAATCTTGCTATCGGTATCATGCTGGATATGAGAAGCAATAAAAATGTTGCCGCCGCAAAGAAATTGATTGATGAAGGCCTTATCGGCAGGATCCATCAGATCCAGTTCACCGGTCAGCATCCTCTTTCCTGGGGCAGTCGTCCCGCATGGTATTTTGAATCCGGAAAACATGGCGGTACCATCAATGATATTGCCATTCACGGTACCGACCTTACCGAATACCTTACCGGGCATAAGATCAAGGAACTTTGTGCAGCAAGAGCATGGAATGCTTATGCTTCTGCCGCCCCCAACTTTAAGGATTCCGCACAGGGAATGTATGTGATGGATGATGGCTGCGGCGTGATTTTTGATGTGTCCTATGCTGCTCCCTCCGGCTGCAAAACCCCCTACTACTGGCAGTTCCGTATTTGGGGGGAAAAGGGTGTGCTGGATTTCCATTGCACCAGTGACGGTGTAACGGCTTATCTGGTCAATGGAGGTGAGGGAAAAGTGTACCCCGCAAGTGAACCCATGCTGGATTATTACACCTCCTTTATCGCGGAAGTGGAGGGCAATAAAGGGGAATGGGGAACAGAGGACTTCCTTTCTGTTACGGAATCCACTTTGAGATTGCAGAATCTTTCCGATATCCATTACGGTCCGGAAGAATAAAATATCTGCACACAGAAATCAGATGAGGTACAGGGGAAGAATAGTCAAAAGATTTTTCTTCCCCTTTTTTAATGAACAATACCTAAAAGGAAAATAAAATGAAAAAAATCATTGTTTTACTTTCAGTACTTTCCATTTCTCTTATGGCCAGCGGCGCACCCCTTATTGTGAAAGACGGGGATAATATCGGATTTCTGGGAGATTCCCTTACCCAGTTCGCCAACCGGGAGTATGGATTTATTCTTCTTGTCATGGGAGCATTGAAGGCGGACGGAGTAAAAAATCTCAAATATATTCCCGGTGGTATAGGCGGTGACCGTTCCAACAGTATTCTTGCCCGGCTGGATAAATTTCTTGCCAGAAAACCCTCCATTGTCATTTTGCAGGTGGGGGTCAATGATGTTTCCTGGGGAAAAAGGGGGGTGGAATTGCCTCAATATGAGAAAAATATCCGTGAGATCGTTGCCCGTTGTGAAAAAGCCGGAGCCAGAATGGTACTTGTTACGCCTACACTGCATACGGAAGACACTGCCTATGCCAATAATGTGAAACTGGAAAAATATGCGCAAACGATCCGGAATATCGCAAAAGAAAAAAATATTCCCCTTGTGGATTGGCAGAAAAAAATGCGGGAAATCATTGCTTCCAATAAGATCCAGGCGGATAAGGGCAATCATCTTACCATCGACAGAGTTCATCTCAATGGTTACGGGAATATGTATTTAGCCTGTGCAATTCTGGAAACTCTGGGGATGGAAAAAAGGAAAATAGATTCTTTTATCCCTGCATGGAAAAAAATCCCCTCCATGGCACCCCTTCTCAATGCGTGGAATTCCCCGCAATACCGTATTTCCATGGAAGATCATGCCCTTTTATATAAAGAGGCACAGAAACATAAGATGACCGTGGATGCGTACTGCCGTTTTCTTATTGGCGAAAAGATCAAATCTTTGAAATGATTATTGCAAAGATTTTTTAATGAAATAGAGACCTGGTACATCTTTTATGATGCAGCAGGTCTTTTTCATTTTATTATGCCTGTATATCAAACGTGTCCGTTATCCTCTTTTATTTCTCTTGTTTCTTCCGGGATGAGTGAATCGTCAAAATGGATCATAACATCCTGTGCGGCAAGGGTTTTTTGTAAAGAAGGTATATCCACATCGTAAATGGGGCGTTTGCTGTCGATTGCCAGTGCCGCTGCAACTCCGGAAGCCTGTCCGGAAAGAATGGCAGGGGGGATCACCCGCAAAATATCCCATGCATATCCTTCTCCGGAGGTGGTTCTTCCTGCAGTAATGAGGTTGTCAAAGCCGTTGCGCACCATTGTCCCGTAGGGGATCTCATAGAGAAAATCTCTTCTGTCAAAGTCGCAGATGGCTCCTACAGAATCTTCAAAGTGCCGGTAGCGGTCACTTTCCTGTAAGGTGACATTACCGTCGATGCGGCGGGTGGTACGGTAATTTGCCATGGTGGGGAGAGTGACGATCTCCCGGCTGGAACGGTCATCACCTTTGATTTTACGCAGCATTTCTTTCTGATTCAGAATGGTGAATTCTGTAACATCTTCGCCGCTTGTTCCGGTGAAAAATTTCATTCCGGCAGGGTGATTATGTCCGTAAAGACTGGCAGAGCCGCCGGTACAAACGCGGTAACACTCTCCGATATTCTTTTTTTCCACAGCATTCCGGCAGGAGTCCAGAGTAAGAAGTTTCCCGAAACAGGAGAAATAATTTTTCCCCTGTACGGTGGGAACGCCCGCCCGGAAGAGAATATCCGCATCGCCTGTGGTATCTATGATCACATCCGCTTCAAAAAATTCTGTGCCGGATTTACTTTCCACATATACGCCGTTACAGTGCATCCCGTTGGCGTTCTGCTGCATATCCACATCCGTTACGATACTGTCATACCGCAGATCCACTCCCTCTTCCGCCATGATCTCCGTAAGGGCGAGAGCAAAGATCTGTGGTGAATAACGGGTCATATAACGGGGGGTATCTTTCCCTGCTGTACCGTTTTTCCAACATTCAGGGATGGAGTCAAAACCGTATTTGATGGAAAGACGCAGAAATTCTTCCGCCATTCCTTTGATGATGACCGTTCCTCTGCCGTTGCACATGGGGACAAAGAAATTCACAAGTCCGATGGTGGCAAGACCGCCGGGAGTAATGGTTTTTTCAATGAGAAGAACATTTTTTCCTGCCCTTTTTGCACCGAGAGCGGCGGCAACTCCCGCAACGCCGGCTCCGGCAACAATTACATCATATTTTCCTTTTACAGGTACGTTCTTTGTAAAAAGAATCTCTTTCATTCTGTTTCCCTTTTTATTTCAGTAATGTAATGCCCTGAAGAATATCCAGTGCCCGGTTCAACTGTGTATCATTTGAGACAAATTTCTGTATTTGATCATCCGGAGAAATACTTCTGCCCAGATGGCCGGAATTGAGCAGATATTGTTCTTTGCCGGAAAGAGGAATATGGATATCCGGCATGATCCCTCTGCCGTGAATGACCTTTTTGGACGGGGTATAATATTTTGCAGTAGTGAGACGCAATGCCCCCTCTTTTTTCCCCAGAGGCATAATGGTCTGTACGGAACCTTTGCCGAAAGATTTTGTTCCGGCAAGAACGGCTCTGCGGTGATCCCGCATGGAGCCGGCAAAAATTTCTGCCGCACTGGCAGAAGCCCCATTTATCAGAATGACCATGGGCCAGACGGGGGCTTTGGGGACATTCTGTGTGGTAAAACTCTTTTTGGAAGAGGGCAGATGACCGGAGGTGGAAACCACTTCCACACCGTTTTTCAGGAATATACTGGAAACGGCTATGGCAGAAACAAGCAATCCGCCGGGATTGTTCCGTACATCGATCACCATTCCTTTGATCTTTTTCTTTTTGAATTTTTCGATCTCTTTCATAAGATCCGTTGCTGTCGTTGCGGAAAAATGTGTGATCCTTACATAGCCGAAGGCATTACGCAGAACTGTACTGTTGACAATACTGCTTACCTTTACCTCCCCTCTGCGGACAGATAATTCCAGGGGGGTGTTGAGGCCTTTGCGGAGAAGTTTCAGTTTTACAAGAGTGCCTTTTTCCCCTTTGATCTTTTTGACGCATTCGGAGATATCCAGACCGGAAACAGGACTGCCGTCTACGGCAATGAGCAGATCTCCGCTCCGGACACCGGCCTTTTCCGCCGGACTTGCGTCAAATACGGTAACGATCTCCATTGCGTGGCCTCTGCTCATGATACTTACTCCGATACCGGCAAAACTTCCTTTGGTATCTTCTTCCAGATCTTTTGCCTGGTCATTGGATATATAACTGCTGAAAGGATCAAGTTCCCGCAGGAGACCCGCCAGGGCTTTATGCAGAAGAGTTTTTGTCTTCACTTTTTCCTGATCTGCATAAGCATTTTTTATCAGGGAAAGCGTACGGAGGAAAAAGGCAATATCCCTGTAATCAAATTCTTCATGTTCCCAGCTTTTTCTGCTGGCGGGGGCAGGAACGGGAATATTGATCTTTATAGAAGAGTTTTCCTCTTTATTTTTGCCTTTTTCCGGTTTTTCTGCAGAAAAAAGAGTGGAGCATACTGTGGATGCTGTCAGTATGAGAATAAGAAAAAAGTGAAAAGTTTTTGTTTTCATGTCCGCTCCCTGTTAAATGAGTAATAACATACATTGAAAAAGGATACCTTTCAATCTTTTAAATGATTTTTTTGTAAAAAAAGTATATTCCCATCTTTACGAATATACAGCCTGCTTGATTTTTCACAGTAAGGAGACTATATTACCTGAAAGTACATAAAAGAAAAAAGGATGGTATAATGAAAAAAAGTTTTCCTCCAGGAGATCCCCGGAACTGGTTTACATCGAAAAGATATGGAATGTTTGTCCACTGGGGGATTTATGCCGTTGGCGGTATCCATGAACAGGAAAGATGGCGTTACGGAACACCGGAAAATATTTACAACTCTTAGATGGAAAAATTCAATCCGGGAAAATTTGATCCCGTCCAATGGCTGGATATGATCCAGGAAAACGGTATGGAATATCTGGTCTTTACCGCAAAACACCATGACGGATTCTGTATGTGGGATACAAAAGAAACTTCTTATAATATCATGAATACCCCTTACAGAAAAGATATCGTGGGGATGCTTGCCGAAGAGTGTCATAAACGGGATTTTCCTCTGGAATTATATTATTCCTGTGTGGATTGGCATCACAAGGCATATCCGAATCTGGGAAGACACCATGAGATCGTTACAGATCCCTCTTGCCATGATATGGAAGAATATATGGATTTCCTTAAACGGCAGATCCGGGAATTGTGCAGCAATTACGGTAAGATCCATGGAATATGGTGGGATATGAATGTGCCGGAATATGTGGATGCATCGGTACATGAGCTCATTCATTCTTTGCAGCCCTCCGCCGTTATCAATAACAGAGGTTATGCACAGGGGGACTACTCCACGCCGGAACGCAACTGTTTTTCCAATGGTTTTCTCCCCTTCGCCAATTTGACCGAAGCATGTGATTCCGTGGGGATGAATGCCTGGTCATACAGAAAGGATGAGGACTATTTTTCCGTAAGAAAACTGGAAAAACAGATCGCTCTTTATACGGCTCTGGGTGGGAATTTCCTTTTGAATGCAGGCCCGGATGAAATGGGACTTTTCCCTGAAAAGGCGAGAGATATTCTCCACCGGATCGGGGTATGGTACGGGAAAGTTGGTAAAGCTCTTGTCAGCCCGCCGTGTCCCGGACTGGTGAAAAATGCTTCTTTCCTCTGTACCGGAAAGGGAAAAAAACTTTATCTTGTTTTCCTTGATCCACCAGCCGGGGAGACCGTGAATCTGGAAGGATTTGCCATTTTGCCGGAAAAAGCCGTTCTCCTCAATACCGGAAAAGAAGTAACAGCCACACTGGAACCAATGGCTTATACTCTTCACGGGGAAAAGCGTTTGCGTTTGCGTGATCTTCCGGCAGACGAAATGAATGAGGAAATAAATGTAATGGAACTCTCTTTTTCAGAAGATGTCATCATACCGCAAATGACTCTTTCCGCCGCAAATGAAAGCGGCATAGAAAAAGATCTGTAAAAAAAGGTAATGAAAAAGATAAAGGAAAACTGTATGACAGAGAAAAGTAAAGTATTTTTTACCGACTTCCGTACTTCTTTTCATGGCGGGGGAATTTTACAGAAACTGGAAAAACTTATGAAAAAAGCCGGTTTTGAGGAAATGGATTTTCAAAACCGTTTTGCTGCAATCAAACTGCATTTCGGCGAAGAGGGTAATCTTGCCTATTTGCGTCCCCAGTATGCAAGGATCGTAGCAGATTATGTGAAAAAACTTGGCGGAACTCCTTTTCTCACCGATTGCAATACCTTATATGCCGGAAGTAGAAAAAATGCCGTGGAACACCTTGCCACTGCTGCCATGAACGGTTTTTCCGCGGAAAGTACCCATTGTCCCATTCTTATCGGAGACGGATTGAAGGGCAGTGACGAGATCCTTGTCCCTGTTCCCAACGGACTCCATTTCAAAGAGGCAAAAATCGGCAGAGCGGTAATGGACGCAGATGTATTTATATCTCTCACCCATTTCAAAGGACATGAGAAAATGGGGATAGGCGGATGTGTGAAAAATATCGGTATGGGATGCGCCTCCCGCGCCGGAAAAATGGAATTGCACAGTGACGGCAAACCCCTTGTGGAAGAGGATGTATGTATCGGGTGCGGCGAATGTCAGAAATGCTGTGCCCATGATGCTCTGATCCTCTGCAATAATAAAATGCACGTCGATCAGGATAAATGCGCAGGTTGCGGTTCCTGTATAAGTATCTGTCCTGTAACTGCTTTGCAGCCCTCCTGGCGTCAGGCGGATAAACTACTGGACGAAAAAACTGCGGAATATGCTTCTGCGGTAGTTGCCGGAAGACCTCACTTCCATATCAGTATATTGAATAATATCTCTCCCGACTGCGATTGCCACGGGCAGAATGATGCCCCCATCCTGCCGGATATAGGGATGCTGGCTTCTTTTGACCCGGTTGCCCTGGATTATGCGGCGTGTGACTTATGCAACAAAGCCCCCCGGCTGACTCATACCTGGATGGATGGAAAAGAAGATTCCGGAGATATATTCAAAGACGCCCACAGACACAGTCATTGGCAGGATACTCTGGAACATGCCGTAAAAATCTCTCTCGGGAAAAAAGAGTACGAATTGATCGTATTGTAAAAGAAAAGGTTTATTTTGCAGATTTTCTGCCGGATTCCAGAATGGAACTTATGCCATGCTGCATTTTGGCAAGAACTTTTTCAAAAGCAGACAACTCCTCTTCCGGAATACGGGAAATGATCTCTTCCATCGTGGAACTGAAATAATTGAAGTGCCGTTCAAAATGTTCCGCTCCCAGCCGGGATAAACGGATCTTTACCGCACGCCGGTCATTTTCATCAGGAAGGCGGTCAAGAAGTTTCATTTTCACAAGAGAATCCACAATAATACTTGCCGCACCTGCGGTAAGATTGATTTTTGCGGCAAGGTGTTTGAGCATGATGCCGGGATGATCTTTTGTATCCATGGAAAGGGAATAGACGGCTTTAAGGACACGCAACTGCCCCAGTGTCACCTTTGCCACTTCCGCCGGAGGACACTCATTGAATATGGCGGAACACTCCCGGAATTCATCCACAGTTCCGAACAATAACTGGCAAATCTTTTTTCCCCGGCTCATAAAAGACCTTTCTGATTATCTTTATAAAATATTTAACACTTCCAATTAATTTATGTATAAAAACCTTTTTTTCAAATGCAGATAGGAAAAAAAGAGAAAAAACTTTTTAATTTTGTGTGAAAAAGGAATAAATCAGATAAATGACAGAGTGTTTTTCATAATTCATGACTTCTGTTCCACCTGGAAAAAAAAGAAGCATCCTTACAATAAACTGGAGAATAAGAAGCAGAAAGATGGTCAGATAGAAATATTTTGAATCATGTAAAAATTTTAAAAAGGATAAAAGAATATTTTTCTTCCCTTTTCCTTTGCCGGAAAGAATGGTGGAGGAAAATGCGGTAAGGAGGGTGAAAAGTACCGGAAGAAGCAATGGATGAAGCCGGAAAGAATTTCCCATATCTCCTTGAAGAAGCAATAGAAAGGAACGGGTCAGTCCGCATCCGGGACAGGGCAGCCCTGTAAAAATACGGAAAATACACAATTGAAATTTTCCGGTCAGAAATGAATAGAAGCCCAATGCACCAAAAATAAGAAAAAAGACACCGGACAAAGTAAGAATTTTTCTTTTTTCCGGTGTCATAAGAGATCAATCCAGAAGATCGTTCAACTGGCTCTGGATAATAAATGGACAGACGATCCCGAAGCCGAAAAAGGCAAGAAGAAGATTGACAAGACCGGTATCACTTACATATCTGCCGTTTTCCTGCTGATATCTGGCAATATCTGCTGAAAATTTGTAGAGCCAGTAAAAATAGAAAGGAAAACAGAGAATGTTGAGAACAAGTTCCAGACCGGGATTTATATCGGAATATCCGGAAAAGCGTTTAAATTCACTTCTGGCAAGGTACATCCAGAAAAGATTGTAGATCCCGCAGGTGATGAATGTAAGAATGAGCATGACAACGATACTTCTTTTTTGCATTTCTTTCTCCTTTGTTTTGGGGGGTAAGTCAATATACTTTCTTTTTTCCTGAATGCAAGGAAAAATCCTGCCCGGGATCAAATTTACAGGATTTTTTTTCACAGCTTTCCCATAATTTTGTAAAAAAGTATATTTCAGAAATATTTTGAACTTAAAAAAAATCTTGATTTCAAAATGCGGTTTTGTCAGATTTTTTGGAGAAACATAGCATTATCCATGATTTATAAGTTCTCCGGGGAGAGACAATCGCTTCCGCTTTTTTCTCTCCCCCATCCCCCTCACTTTTTCATTACTCCAACCTCTCTTGAAAGATAATGCGGGAGTTTTTTTTTATTATATTGCGCCTGCGTTCTTTCGGGCATAAATGCCCTCTCTCACTCGCGGCTTACTGCTCGCTCCCGGCTCCTCCGCCAACACTCTTGTGTGGGCGGCCGCAAGGCGATTGCCCTGCGGTACAGTCGCACATCCACTGCGCGCTCGGCGGCAACCGCCTCGCCCGGCAGACGGTATTTTTTCTTTTTTCTGAATTTTTTATGGGATAGCTATGGATTTTTTTCCTGTTTTTTATTTTTTATATGCCGGGAAATTGTATTTTTTCTTTTGCCATTTCAACTTTCTCCCTGTTCTTTTTCCTTAATATATCCCGGAGGAGAGTTATTGCAAGTGCTTTTTTAAAAAATAAGTATATGTACCATTTGAAAGAAATCCATTTGCAGGGTATATTAAAGGATATATATTGTAAAATTTCAAAATGGATTTTTAACAAAGTATTATATGAAGCAAAAGTAAACCGGAGGAGAAAAAATGGAGTATGATTTTTCTGCCATTGAGAAAAAATGGCAAAATTACTGGTTGACCAACAAGACCTTCAAGACACCGGATTTTTCCGAAAAGAAAAAACTGTATGTGCTGGATATGTTCCCCTATCCTTCCGGAGCAGGTCTCCATGTGGGACATCCCGAAGGTTATACCGCTACGGATATCTACTGCCGTTTCAAACGGATGACCGGCTATAATGTATTGCACCCCATGGGTTGGGATGCTTTCGGATTGCCCGCTGAACAGTATGCTGTGGAAACCGGTACCCATCCCGCTGTGACCACCGCAAAAAATATTGCCACATTCAAACGCCAGATCCAGTCCCTGGGATTCAGCTATGACTGGGACAGAGAGATCAATACCACCGATCCCTCCTACTACCGCTGGACACAGTGGATCTTCCTCCAACTTTACAAAAAAGGCCTTGCCTATATTGATGAAGTGCCTGTAAACTGGTGTCCCGCTCTGGGAACCGTTCTTGCCAATGAAGAGGTCATTGACGGCAGAAGTGAACGGGGCAATCACCCTGTGATCCGCAAACCCATGAAGCAGTGGATGCTGAAAATCACAGCCTACGCAGAAAGACTTCTGGAAGATCTGGAAGGTCTGGATTGGCCCGAAGGTATTAAAGAAATGCAGAGAAACTGGATCGGAAGAAGTGAAGGAGCTTATGTTATCTTCAAAGTTGACAATAAAGACGCTTCCGTAAAAGTCTTTACCACCCGTCCCGATACTTTGTTCGGTGCTACCTATATGGTGCTTTCCCCCGAAAATCCTCTTGTGGATGTGATCGCTGCTCCCGAATGTATGGAGGCAATCGCCGCATACAGAAAAGAAGCCGCCGCCAAGAGTGATCTTGACCGTACCGAACTTAATCATGACAAGACCGGTGTCTTCACCGGTGCATACGGTATCAACCCTGTAAACGGGACAAAGATCCCCATCTGGATCGCCGACTATGTGCTGAATACTTACGGCACAGGGGCGATCATGGCTGTTCCCGCCCATGATACAAGAGACTTTGATTTTGCAAAGAAATTCGATCTTCCCATTATCGCCATCATTGATCCTGATAAAGCGGAAGCCGCTGAAGCCAAAATCGATCCCGCCGATGTTTTCGCAGGAAAAGTCTGCTGGACAGGAGATGGAAAGAGCATCAACAGTGCCAATAACGAAGGTTTGGATATCAACGGACTGGATGTAGCCTCCGCCAAAGGAAAAACCATCGCATGGCTGAAAGAACGTTCCTGCGGGGAAGGCACGATCAACTATAAATTGCGTGACTGGCTTTTCAGCCGTCAGCGTTACTGGGGAGAACCTTTCCCTGTGATCCACATGGAAGATGGTTCCATCCGTCTTGCCGAAGATAAAGATCTTCCTGTACTTCTGCCGGAACTGGATAACTACAAGCCCTCCGGAAGCGGGGAATCCCCCCTTGCCAATGCCGGTGCATGGCTGGAATATATCGATCCTGTAAGCGGTATGAAAGGAAGAAGAGAAACCAACACCATGCCCCAGTGGGCAGGTTCCTGCTGGTATTATCTGCGTTATATCGACCCCTGCAACGAAAAAGAGTTCATCGACCCGGAAAAGGCGAAATACTGGCTGCCTGTCGACCTGTATGTGGGTGGAGCGGAACACGCCGTTCTTCACCTGCTTTATGCCCGATTCTGGCATAAAGTCCTCTTCGATCTGGGACTTGTCCCCACCAAAGAACCTTTCCAGAGACTGGTCAATCAGGGGATGATCCTGGGGATCTCCTATAAAAATGAACGCGGGGTCATCATCCCCAATAATCAGGTGGAGGAAAAACCCGGTGTCGGTCCTGTGGATAAAGCTACCGGCGACAAACTTACCGCATTCCCTGCCAAAATGTCCAAATCCCTGCGTAATGTGGTGAACCCCGATGATGTGATCAAAGAATACGGGGCGGACAGTATGCGTCTTTATGAGATGTTCATGGGCCCCTTGCAGGCTGTGAAACCCTGGAGTACTTTCGGCGTGGAAGGTGTTTACCGCTTCCTGAAACGGGTATGGCGTATGATCGGGGAAACCCCCATTTGTGAGGACGCTCTCACCAAAGAACAGAATAAGATCCTGCACCAGACCATCAAAAAAGTCACGGATGATACTGATACATTGAACTTCAATACGGCGATAAGTCAGATGATGATCTTTGTAAACGAATTTTCCAAACTGGAAAAAATGCCCCGTATTGCCGCAGAAGCCTTTGTAAAACTTCTTGCGCCTTATGCTCCCCATCTTTGCGAAGAATTGTGGGAAGTATTGGGCAATGCTGCACCGGTTTCTCTGGTGGAATGGCCCTCTTACGATGAAAGCTGCCTTGTGGAAAATGAGGTGGAGATCCTTGTTCAGGTCAATGGCAAGCCCCGGGCAAGGATGATGATGCCTGCGGATGCCGCGCCTGCCGCCATGGAGGCTCTGGCAAAGGAAAATGAGGAAGTAAAGAAAAATCTTGCCGGCAAACAGATCATCAAAGTGGTTGCTGTTCCCAAAAGGATCGTAAACTTTGTGGTAAGATAAGGCTTTACTTTTGAGAAGGTCGGGAAGTACAGCGCAGGAAAAAGAGTGAGGGAAGAAAAATGAGTAAAAATGTATTTTCTTTTCCTTTATGGTATTTTCTGTTCTGTATTTCCATGGTTCTGCCTGTTTTTTCTTTTGCTGCTCCGGAAGTGAAAAAGATATTTTCTTCTGAAAAAATAATTGCGGAAGAATTGCTTCTGCCGGAAGAGTTTCCCCTGCCGGATACAGAAAACAGAAATCTTCTGCAATATTCCGTTAACGGTAGTTCTTTAACGGAAAAACGGGAAAAGGAAATCTTTTTTGAACATTTTCTTTCCTCCCGCACCGGGGAAAATTTTTTATCTGCCTTTTTGGAGAAATGCCCGGAAAAAAAGTATTTGCGTGCCGGATCTCTCTTTCAGTTACTTCTTGCCTCCGTTCTGCCGGAAAGAGCCGGCCCGGGTGAAAGAATATGAAAATTATTTATAAATCCCCTCCGGCAGGAGTTTATGCCGGAAAAACAAATCAATAAAATAACAACATATACAAAAAGCAGTCAGCAAAGACTGCACAGGAATACAAAATGCACGAAGAACTTTCTCTTACATTGCAAATCGCCATTCTTGCCGCACAGGTGGGAGTGATCCTCTTTGCGGCGAAAATAGCAGGAAAAATTTTCAGTTTTCTGCGTATGCCCGCCGTTCTGGGGGAATTGCTTACCGGAATCATCATCGGACCTTATTTACTTGGTTCTGTTCCCATTGCCTTTCATGGATTGGAAAAGGGCCTGTTTCCCTTTATTTCCAACAGTCAGTGTGTCTCCACTCCCCTTTATGCTCTTGCCACATTCGGTTCCATCATCCTTCTTTTCATGTCCGGACTGGAAACCGATCTGCGGCAGTTTTTCCGTTACTCCCTTACCGGGACATGTGTAGGTATCGGCGGAGCCGTATTTTCTTTCCTTTTCGGCGCATGGCTGGGAATGTGGCTTTTCAAAGTTCCTTTCATGGATCCCAGAGTACTGTTCCTGGGGATCTTGAGTACGGCTACAAGTGTGGGGATCACCGCCCGTATCCTTTCTGAACGTAAATGTATGGATTCTCCGGAGGGAACGACCATCATGGCGGCTGCTGTGATCGACGATGTGCTGGGGATCATCTGTCTTGCTGTGGTTCTGGGTATTGCCGGGGCATCCGGAAGCGGAGGAGTGAACTGGGGGAAAATCGGTAATATTGCTATTAAAAGCGTAGGTATCTGGCTGGGGGCGACACTTCTGGGATATCTTTTTGCCCATAAAATCGCCACCGTTTTGAAAAAAAGCGGACAGAGTGCGGAATTTTCCGTTCTGGCATTGGGGCTTGCGCTTTTGTGTGCCGGACTTTTTGAAAGTGCCGGACTTGCCATGATCGTCGGAGCGTATGTTGCCGGACTTTCTCTCTCCCGTACCGATATTGCCTTTGCCTTGCAGAATCAGCTGCGGGGACTTTATCATTTCCTTGTACCGGTATTTTTTGTGGTGACAGGTATGATGGTGGATGTAAGAGTATTTGCCAATCCCCAGGTGGTGAAATACGGTCTGATCTTTTCTCTTCTTGCCGTGCTTGCCAAAGTCATCGGCTGTGCATTGCCTGCAAGACTGCTCAACTTCAATACCCTTGGCGCACTGCGTATCGGGATAGGTATGATCCCCCGCGGTGAGGTAGCTTTGATCATTGCCGGGATCGGGGTTGGAACGATGATGATCGTTGACGGCAAGAAAGTCCCCATCATCAATGCGGAACTCTTCGGTATCGCTATTATTATGACTCTGATCACCACCATTCTTGCTCCGCCTCTTCTCTCTTTTATCCTCTCCATCAAAAAACAGGGGACAAAGAAACCTCTTGCCGATGATGGCAAATCCCTGCACCATACTTATACATTCCCTTCGGAAACCATCCGGGATATGGTATTGAAAGTCATGCAGGAACACTTTTACAGTGAAGGTTTCCGGCACTCCTCCTTTGACCGGGATGGAGAGATCATCAGTTTCCGCAGAGGTGCAATGGTGTTTTCTCTTGTGATCGAGGGCAATTCCCTTATCTTTGAATCGGACAGCCGGGAAGCAGTGATCATTAAATCTGTGATGTATGAAACATTTGTGGAGATCCGCCGTACATTAGGGGAATTGCAGCAGCATGCCTCCCTTTTCGGCAAAAATATGCTGGAAGCCATTCCGGAAACAAAAATGGAAAAAGTGGATATCCCCGTACCTAAAAAACAATCGGTCGTGCCGGAACGGGTGCTGCTGGATCTGAAAGCGGAAAATCTGGAGGAGGCAGTAAAGGAAATGGTTACTTTCCTTACCGGAAAAGAAGGTGTTCTGGATGCGGAAAGATGTGCCGCTGATGTATTGAAAAGAGAAAGTATTTCCTCTACCTGTATGGAACAGCATGTGGCATTCCCCCATGCCAGAACCAAAGGCGTGGATCGTTTTCTTGTAGGCATTGGGATTTCCCGGAAAGGACTTGCGCCTACCGGTGAGGGAAAAGAAAATGTCCATGTGGTGGTATTGTCATTGGCTTCTCCCGGCTTTGATCATCCTTATCTGGAATTTGTTGCCCATGCGGCGAATGTTCTTCTGAAAAAGGAAAATGTGCAGAAAATGACACAGGCTGCCACACCGGAGGAGGTGTGCAGACTTTTTAATACAGAAGAGTAAAACTTTATTGCTCTTTACTGTATCTCTGCGTAATAGGGAATGGATCCGGATTTTTCCTGATCCATTCCTTTTTTTTACCATGAAGGTTGGCAAAAAAAAGCGGATAATGGAATACTCCACTATCCGCCTGGAATTTATGATCGAAGCAATTCCAAAATTATTTTTTCAGTTTATCCACCCATTCATTGAGAAGTTTTGCTGCGGCTTCTTTCCCGCCCACTCCAAAGGCAATGGCAGAGGCAACACAGGCAGCACCCAGAATAAGGGCGAAGGCGATCTCCACGATCCTGTCACCGATATTCATATTGCTTACTGCAATGGCAATGGTGAAGATGATGACCGCCGCTCTGACTGCCGTAATGATCAATGCATTGCATTTGCCTTCAAGGGCAGAGGCGGCAAAGGAGGCAAGGAAAGTACCTGTCAGAATGACAACGACGCTTAAAAGAACATTGCCGCCGAAGGAAGCAAAAACTCTTATGAGATCTGCCAGCTGACGGAATCCCAGAAGATCGCAGGCGGCAAGTACAGCCATGAGCAGAATGGAAAGGAATGTGAGTTTTCCTGCAATGGCGGAGGGGGCGGTATTTTCTTTCCCTTCACTTTTAAAGCCCATTTTTGCAATGAATCTGTCCAAGCCGAAATTTGCTGTAAGCTGTGTAACAAGTCCTGCGGCAAAATTGCCAACAAGTACAGAAGCAAAAATCAGGAGGGCGGCTCCGATAATATCTCCTGTTGCATTCAAAAGTTTATCAAAGAATCCCGCAACAGATTTGGAAAGGGCATCGATCTGCAAGGCTGTAAGAGCGGAGATCACGACAGGAATGGCAATGAGTACATAGGAAACGATCCCGCACATGGCGGCAAGGCCGTTATTGCCGAATGTTCTGGATATTCCCATTTTTTCTCCAAGAGCATTGAGTCTGCTTATGACAACCAGTCCGCTTACGGCTTTCCGTACGATGGAAGCGACCCACAACCCGATAAGAAGAATTGCTCCGCAGGCAATAAGATTGGGGAGAAAAGTCAGAATCTTTTCAAACATGGACTGCAAGGGAGCTGTTACTCCATAGATCTTTAAAGCATTGAGAATTGCCGGAATAAAGAAAAGAAATACTGTATAATAGGCGGTCTTTGCCGTATAATCTGCCACTGTTGCGGGATCTTTCGCCCCGATCTGTTCCGCAAGGCGGGTGTTGAGTTTATTTTTCAGAATGGCGGATTTGGTGATCGCCCGGACGATCCCGGCAATGATCCAGGCTGCAAGAAGCAGAAGCAATGCCCCTGCAATATTGGGGGCGTAACGGGCTATGGAAGAGATGAATTCCTGCAACGGTTCTGCTGCGGCATTGAGTTTCAGAACGGAAAAACAGCCGAGAATCGTA
>JAGBXB010000088.1 GCA_017629515.1 Lentisphaeria bacterium
GCGGCTCTTTCAGAGCCTTCTGCCCTTACAGGGCATACGGGGCTGTTGCAAAACCTCAAAAAAAGTGAGCCGCAGCCCCTTTTACAGATAGCCGGTGCAGAACAGGCAAAGCGATTTTCAAGTCCCGCAGGGACGGTAGAATATAGCCCGGGGTTTCAACCCCGGGAAAATATGTTCCCACCATGAATGAAGTCCCGGAGGGACGCAGGAAAAATCCCCACCGGATAGAGACGGAACGCTGTAAGCCCACGGGGCGATTACAAAAAAATGCCCTTTAAGGGCATACTCCTCAAAAGATATATTTGAGAAACTCTGATTTATTTGAATATTTACCAAACTTTTTTCATCTTTTGCGCAGACACAATGAAAAAATCCATCGTACTTTTGCAACACGCCCTTTTTTATGTCTTTATCATTTGGTGCTGTTTGGCTTTCCGGTATTGGATGGGGGTACGTCCAAACTGTTTTTTGAATTGTCTTGTAAAAAGCGGGACATTTTCCACTCCGCAGAGACGGGCGATCTCATTTACGGGAGTGGTGGTATTTTCCAGATACCAGCAGCCTTTATTGAGTTTCAACGTGATCAGATAGGCGATGGGAGTGGTATTGTATTTTTCCCGGAAAAGTTTTGTTAAAGCATATTTTGTCGTATGAAACTCTTTCAGGATACTTTTCAGATCTTTATATTTTTCCGGCGAAATGGATAAAATATGGGGAATGGCGGTAAATGTATCCGGGATATGGATAAGTCCGTTTTCCAGAACAAAAAAGTCATAGACAAGTTTATAAATATTGCTGGAAATATCACTGGAAAGAAATTTTCCGTTTTCAAGGATAAGATCAAGAATGGATTTATAAATACTTTTCACCCGTTCCGGATGTTTGCTGTGGCAGATAAAAAATCCCTCTTCGGAAATATTGAGGAAGTGCTGAAGAAGGCGGTTGGTTTTTACGGTAAGATATTTTTTCACCAAGGGAATATTTTTCTGTGACTGCATCCTTATGGTAATAATATCTGTTTTGTAAAAAAGCAGGTCATTTTTCTGCAGATGAAATGTTTTTTCGCCGAAAGAAACAGATAATTGCCCTTCTTCAATAAATTCTATGGCGATATAATCGGTCAATTTACCTATTGCTGCTTCATTTTTCTCAAATTGTTTTCTGCTTCTTGTTTCCCCGTAGGCACGCAGGGAAAAGAAGAAGTTATCTCCGGGAATGTCCTCCCATTTGACATAGGATATTTCTTCAAAATTTTTATTGCTGACGATTTTTCTGTTGTAAGGATTTTTTTTCATATTTTCCCCCTGTTCGCATTTATAATATAATTTTTCGCACTTATAATGCAAGTATAAAACCTTGTTTTTTTGAAAAAATATTGTATAATTATTAATGCGGACAGGTACGGAGAAGTACGGAGAAGTACGGAGAAGTACGGAGAAAAGCAAGTGCGTGCAGATGTGTACGGAAAATACGGAAAGGAAAAGAATATGCAGAAAAAAAGATTTACATTGATCGAATTATTGGTTGTAATTGCCATTATCGCCATTCTTGCTGGCATGTTATTGCCCGCGTTGAATAAAGCGAGACTGGCGGCACTTGCCACACAGTGTATCAACAATCAGAAACAGGTGGCATTGACCATTCAGGTCTATGCCGATGACTATCAGGACTTTTTTCCCGGAAACTCCATCACAAATCCCACATTTTTTGCATTTGTTCTGTATCAGAGCAGCGGCTATATCAAAAATATGAATATTGCGGTCTGCCCCTCCTTTTATCCCAATAAATTCAGCACGGATAACCTGAATTACAGCTCTCTTACCTACGGCACCTGTAATACGACCTACGGAACAAATTATTCCAGAACGTATCACAAAATGAGGACTCTTTCCAAAATGTACAGTTATACCGCATCTGCCCCGATCCCTCCCAGTATGCAGATCATGTACACCGATACTCTTGCAGGATCTGTGGCTGCCGAAGATAAGAAACAGCGTCAGATGGCGAATTATTCCTGGCAGAACACCAATACTGCCACATCCAATGCTGTCCACCTGCGGCACTCCAAAAAAGCCAATGTTCAGCACGCCGACGGAAGTGTGGGGGCTTACGGAGCCGCCGATTTCCGGAAAAGATACCGGTGGTTCTACAACAGCAAGGGCCCCGGCTCCAACAGCGGATATTCCCCCAATGTACGGTATTATTTCGGCGTAGTTATGCAATAAATCAAAATAAAACAGGACAATCACAATGAAAAAGAAGAGTTTTGTATTTGTTTTTCTGGCGGTTTTTCTTGCCGGAAGTTTTTTCACACTTTCGGGGAAAGAAACTCTGGGAAAAGAGGTCAGGAAAAAGATCATCAGTTTCGGCAACAGCGGCTTTACTCCTGCTAATGTGGAAAAATATCTGGGGGAACTGGAAGAAAAATGGATGCCCGGTTATGACGGAGTAAATATCATTACTTCCAAAAGTGTGAAACTCCCTGACGGAAAAAGATTGAATCTGGAATGGAAATGGTTTTCCAAAACAAGATTTCAGAAAGAGTGGTATTCGGAAGAGATAAAAAGTTTGCAGAATATCCACAAAAAGGCAAAAAAATTCAAATATAATTTTCTGGATACAAGTGCTTCTTCCTTTACCGGGGAATTTGATCTTTTCGATGATGAATTCTGGGAAATCGTCTGCAACAACTTTTCCGTGATGGCGTATGTGGCAAAGCAGGGCGGATGCAAAGGGATCCGGTTCGATCTGGAAGATTACGGCAATCAGCAGAAATTTCTCTATCGGCCCGCATGCGGCAGAAGTTATGAAGAAGCATGGCAAATGGCACGGAAAAGAGGACAGCAATGGATGCGTGCCGTGGCAAAAGAGTTTCCAAATATAGATATATTCTGCTTCTTCTGGCTGGATCTCATGTTCGGTTTTGCCGACGGGATGCCGGATACAAAAGGAAGACTGGAAGCGTGTACCACCGGACTTCTTGTAGCATTTATTAATGGTATCTATGACGCTCTTCCCCCCACCGCCCGGATCATTGACGGAATGGAAGAACGGGGATATGGAGCAAAGAATTTTACTGATTTCTGCGCTATGCGGGGAATGAGGGATGTGCGGTACAAGCGTCTCCTTGCTCCGGAAAATCATAAAAAACTCCGGGAACAGACAAGCTTGGCAGTTGCCACATATCTTTCTGCCTATTATGGCAAAAAAGATGGCTTTGATACAACGCAGGCAAGGGAAAAAGAGGGGTTGAGCCAGTTGGATTATTTCCGGCGGAATCTTACTTTTGCCGTGGATTTTTCCGATGAATATTCCTGGACCTATAACGGATTTTTAAGGAAATATTCCCCTGTCCCCTCCACCCACGGCTGGCAGGAAAAAAATCTTCTGAAATCTCCGGAGATCCCCAGCCCCTATATCGGTATGGCGATCCCCGGAATAGAGGAGACAATTCTTTTTGCCAAAGATCCCCATACTTTTGCCATGGATCGTATCCGGAAAGATAAAACATTGAAAAATCTTCTCTATAACGGGGATTTTGAAGGGACAAAGAAGGAAAAAGAGGATGTACCTGTTGCACCTGCCTGTGTGGAGGTAAAAAATGTGCCTTATTGGATCTTCTATAAAAACAAGACAAGCGATGCAACTGTATCCCTTGCGAAAGGGATGAGTATTGATAAAGGAACAGCAATAAAAATATCCGGCAGCCCCGGCGCAAGTATCCATGCCAATGTGCGTGTACAGCAGGGGAAGGTCTATGTGGTGCGTGCTGTAAGCAAAAAAACAGGCAAAGGCGGCGGGATCCTGCGTATCCAGTGGAAAAATGCCAAAGGAAAATGGCATAACCACTCCATGATCATATCCGCCCCCTATAATGAGGATCTGGGCAACGGTTGGAAACGGGCAACACTTTTTGTCCGTGAGATCCCGGAAACATCTGCATTTCTCTGTCCTCTTCTCACCTATACGGGAACAGGAAAAGAGGATAGTATTCTGATCGACAAAGTGGAAGTATTCAGTCTTTTTGAAGGAGAGGCAAAAGTAGCCCCGCATCTCATGGATGCCATGAAAAAATGGCAGGAACAGAAAGGTGCGGAAAGTAAAAACAAGTTCCTCAAGTCTGTAAAAGTTTCAAAGCCCGATAAAAATGAACGGATCCCCAAAGGGGTTTTCGGCGGCAGAAATATCCCGGCAAATGAAAGTATCCTTCCGGGAAATATTGTATTGTGCAAAAGTGATTTCCAGTGCGGTTCATCCAAAAAAAATCCGGGAAAATTTTTCAAGGCTGCAGGAAAAAATGCCGGATTTGCCGATGATACCGCAGGCGTTATCAAAGACGGGAATGGATATATTCTTTTTCCTGTTGCCGGAGTCAGGGAAGGGGAAAAATATGAGATCCGGGCAAAAATCAGGAAAACTGCCGGAAATGTCCTTTGCAAAGTACAGTATTCCTCTCCCGGTGTGAAAGGTTTTGATTATGCAAAAGGGATTCCCGTTCTGAAGGAAAAGAAGAGTCTTGCCAACTCCTGGGAAGAATATTCCGGCACGATCACCATTCCGGAAAAAGTCAACAGCTTTTCTGTGATCATCAATACCGGCAATCTGAAAAAAGGTGATATACTTTTTATTGACGATATTTCTGCCAAAAAGGTGAAATAACAGCAGCTGATATCTGGAAAAACAATTGAAAAATATAAAAAATAGCAAAAATAAACTTGAAGAAGGAGACACCATGTATATTATGCAACGCCACAAATTCACTCTTATCGAACTTCTTGTTGTTATTGCCATCATCGCCATTCTTGCCGGGATGCTCCTGCCCGCTTTGAACAAAGCAAGAAATATGGCAACAGGTATTGGGTGTCTTTCCAATCTCAAGCAGATCGGCCTTGCATCAAGTTCTTACGCTACCGACAATAAAGAATGGATGTTTGCTTCCACCAGAGTGAACCCCTCCCATATGTGGGGGACGACCGGCCGCTTTACCATGCTTCTCCTGTTACAGCCCAGCGATACGGTTGCTGAATATAATTACGGACTCGGCTACATCAATATAAAAGCCTATAACCCCGGACCCGTTGCTGTGGAAGCAAAAGGGATATTGCGCTGTCCTGCAAGACGGAACGTGGGAGATGCCCACAAATCCAAACTCCCCAGTGACTATACCATCAATTTTTATGCCACCTATATGGGATCTCTGGGTCCCAAACGCATGGAGGTAAATTATCAGAAAGGGTTTTACAAGATGAATACATGTAAATTCCCTTTAAGCAATCTTTCCATGTTTTTTGATTCTGCCAATTATGCGGAAAAACTCCGTCTGCATCTTCCCGGGGCAAGGGGATTCAATACGGTCTTTGCCGATCTTCATGCGGAATTTGTGGATATCCGCAAGTGCCGCGCTCTTTATACGACCAATCAAAATCATTCCGTGGAATGGACAGGCGTAAACAATATGTATAACAAACTTCATAATTCCTATCCCTTTTCCGGCGTGGCAAAACCGTAAATAAGATAAAAGCATCAGTTCAAACATAAAAAGAAAGGAGTCTTTATGACAAAAAAATTTCTTCTGCTTCTGGGGATCTTCCTCATTGGCGCATCATTCACAAATCTTTCCGCAAAGGAGGCACTTGCCCCCAATGTGGAAAAGAAATTCCTCCAGTTCGGCTGGGATAATCCCACGCCGGAATATCTGGACAAAAATCTGGAAATGATCGAAACATATCTTCCCTATGACGGTCTGGGTATCGGGATGGGAAGAACTGTGAAAGACCCGAAGGGTAAAAAAGTCGCCACAGACTGGATGGTCTTTTCCAAACTCAAATTCCAGTATGACTGGTATAAAAAAGATGTTGAACACCTGAAAAATGTTCATAAGAGAGCCAAAAAACTCAAATACAACTTTATCGGAACTTCCGCCTCCTCCTTTACCGGGGAATTTGATATTTTTGATGATGAATTCTGGAAGATCGCCTGCAACAACTTTGCTGTTCTCGCCCGTGTGGCAAAAGAAGGCGGTTGCAAAGGACTGCGCTTTGACCTGGAAGATTACGGCAATTATCAGAAATTCCGTTACCGGGCAGAGTGCGGCAAATCCTACAAAGAAGCCTGGGATAAAGCAAGGGAACGGGGAAGACAATGGATGAATGCTGTGGGAAAAGAGTTCCCCGATATTACCATTTTCTGTTTCTTCTGGCTGGATCTGATGATGGGATATGCCGATGGTTCTCCTTACTTGCATGAAAGATTGCAGGGATGCAGTACGGGGCTTCTCGTTGCCTTTATCAACGGTATTTATGATGTTCTCCCCCCCAAAGCAAAAATCGTGGACAGTATGGAAGGACATGGATATTTTGCACACAAACTGGAACACTACTATAAAATGAGAGCATTGCGTGATGTCCGGTATGTGAAACTTCTTGCTCCGGAAAATCACCGTAAATTCCGGGAACAGGGTTCTTTCTCTGTTGCCTCTTATATGTCCTGCTATACCAACAGCCGTCCTCCCTATTCTTTCCGGGAATTTATGGAGAAGGAAAAGGTGACACCTCTGGAATTTTTCCGCCGGAATTTTACTTATGCTGTGGAATATTCCGATGAATATGTATGGACATGGAACGAACACAGAAAATGGTATCCCATCCCCTATAAGCACGGATGGCAGGAAAAGGCTCTCAAACACTCTCCGGATGTCCCCGGCCCCTATATCGGTATGGCGATCCCCGGTATTGAAAATGCCATGCTTTATGCAAAAGATCCCTGGAAGTATGCTTATAATCTTCTGAAAAATCCTGCAAAACTTGTAAATATGCTGAAAAATGCCTCCTTTGAAGGCAAAGGCGGCAAAAGTGTTGTGCAGCTTGCTCCGGATTCTGTGGTATATAAAAACATCCCCAACTGGGAAACATGGAAAAATAAAAGAAGCAAGGCAAAAATCGCCTTTGCGCCCGGTAAAGGGGTGAATAAATCCCATGCTGTCGTAGTGGAAAATGGCGCAGGAATCATCCATCAGGCTGTGAAGATCGATCCCAATGGTGCTTATATCGTGCGGGCAAAAATGCGTGTGGAAGGACAGGGCGGCGGTTCTCTGGGGATCCAGTGGAGAAATAATAAAGGAAGCTGGCACAATCACTCCATGAGTCTTTCCGCACCCTTTGACAAAGATCTGGGCAACGGCTGGAAACAGGCTACTGTTATTATCCGCAATGTTCCGGAAGGCTCATTCTATTTGAGTCCCATGCTCAATTCCACAGGGAAAGAGGGGACAAAAGTATATTTTGACGATGTGGAAGTTTTCAGTATGTTTGAAAAAAATCCCTCTGTTGCCCCCCATCTGAAAAAAGCATTGGAAGACTGGCATAAAAAACGCGCTGCGGAAAAAAGAGCCGCCGCATTGAAAAATGTGAAAAAAACTTTTCAGGCAAAAGAGAATAAAGTAAGAAATGCCAACTTCAATCTCTGGGGGGATTATGCCGATGCCGATTCCCTTGTTCCCGGCGCAACTCTTTTCAAAGGAAAATTTGAGGGATACTCTTCCAAGGGGAAGGTAAAAGCAAAATTCTATTCTGTTGTGGGAAAAGATATGGGGTATTCCGATGATACTTCTGCTGTGGTAACTGCCAATAACGGTTGTATCCTTGGACATGTTTCCATGGCAAAAGGCGGGGAAAAATACCGTATTGCCGTAAAAACCAAAGGTGTGGGCAATGGAAATGGCTATCTCAAAGTATATTACCGTTCCAAACGGGTGAAAGGGCCTTTTGATTATGGTCTGGGCATCCCTGTATTCAAAGAAGGTGTGAAACTGGAAAAAGACGGTTGGAAAAAAGTGGAAGGAACTATCACTCTTCCTGCTGTTGCCACCGGATTTACTCTTGTACTGGAGACAGCCGGGATCAAGGGGGAAAAAGATATGGTATTTTTTGACGAAGTGGAAGCAGTCAAAGTACCTTGATTTTCTCTATCTTATAGAGAAACAGTATTAAGGAGGGAGGATTTTTTTAAATCTTTCCTCCTTTTTGCTGAATGGACAATAAAAAAAATTTGCATTTCCTTAAAGATACATTATATTACCCATATTTCCCGTGTCGCATAATATACATTATGTGACGTAAAAGATATAGAAAGAAATGAGATAAACAAAGTCCCGTAGGGACGGCAGGAACCCAGCCCCGGGTTTCAACCCGGGGAAAGGATCTAATAAAAGGAAAAAGCCCCGCAGGGGCGCTGGAAAAAGAGTGTAACCCTGCATAATGGTTGTGAATAATAAAGTCCCGTGGGGACGGCAGGAACCCAGCCCCGGGTTTCACCCCGGGGTAAGAAATGAGATAAACAAAGTCCCGTAGGGACGGCAGGAACCCAGCCCCGGGTTTCAACCCGGGGAAAGGATCTAATAAAAGGAAAAAGCCCTGTAAGGGCGCAGGAAAAAGAATATGGGAAGTACACATTCTCTTGTTTATACACATTTGATATTTTCAACAAAAAACCGGGAACCTTTTCTCGGATACAATATCCGTCCCAGATTATGGCAATATCTGGGAGGGATATGTAATGAGTTGAATTGTTCTCCGGTACAAATAGGGGGAATGGAGGATCATGTCCATATTCTGTGTATTTTATCAAGAGATCATTCCTTGTGTGAACTATTGAAAATCCTGAAAGCAAAATCTTCAGCCTGGATAAAATCTACGTTTCCGGAATGTGCCGGTTTTTTCTGGCAAAGCGGTTATGGTGCGTTTTCCGTAAATCCATTGGAAAAGGATGTTGTAGTAGAATATATCCGGAATCAGGAGAATCATCATAAAAAAAAGGATTTTCGAGAGGAGTTCCTCTTGTTTTTGAAGAAATATGGTGTAGAATATGATGAAAAATATCTGTTGCGGGATTGATTTTCCTGCGTCCTTTCAGGACTTGAAACATGAGAGAACCGTAACCCCCGGGTTGAAACCCGGGGCTGAGTTCCTGTCGTCCCTTCGGGACTGGAATCTATGCAGGCATGGTGAACACGGGATTGGAATATGATGAAAAATATCTGTTGCGGGATTGATTTTCCTGCGTCCTTTCAGGACTTGAAACATGAGAGA
>JAGBXB010000011.1 GCA_017629515.1 Lentisphaeria bacterium
CGAGATCACAGAATATTTCCGTTCTATCGGCTGTTACCGGGATTCCATTTGGACATTTGCTAAAAGCAGAACGCATAAATATTCATCCATGACCCGGGATAATTTTATCGGATTCGGCTGTTCTGCGACCTCATTGCTGAAAGATCAATTCAGGATCAACACTTTCTCCATTGAAGAATACTGCAAAAGAATTGATCGTGGTTTATTACCGACGGCATTGCATTGTGATTTTTCCGTACGGCAACGGATGATTTATTGGCTTTTCTGGCGGGCGTACACGATGAAAGTTGTAATTGCTGATTTTGAAAATTTCTTTGGCGTTCCGTTGACAAAAGCATTTGGTGCAGAGTTAAAAATTGTCCGGCTTTGCGGTATGATTATGGAAAAAGATGGCGTATTTGAGCTGACGGATAAAGGCGCATTTTACTTTCACTACTATGAAAGTTTTTATACTTTAGCGTATATTGACAAAATGTGGGGCTTATTACGCCATGAAGCATTTCCCCGCGGCATGAAACTTTAATTGTTATTTTGAATAATAAACATCGGTTAATCAACGACATAGTCAATAAGAAAAAAATACCCCCCGCCGCGACACGCCCCTATAAATACAAAAATTGCCTATCCGCAGTTGTAAACGCCCGTGGGAGATGATATATTACCAATAAATGGTCGATTTTAGGATGGAGGAATAACCATGCTGAAAAAGTTTTTATTACTGGTACTTCTGACACTCCTTTCATTGAATGTGTTTGCGCACAGTCAACGATTTTCAGGAGCATAAGTTATAAAAAGTTCCGGTTAAAAGAGCCATTCCGCAAGAGGAATCCTGACAGAATCGAACCGGAACAAATTATCCGATTTTCTGTAAAATTGTAATATTTTACAGAAATTTTACCAGCCCTTTCGGAATGTTCCGTTACAGGGATAACCTCTCCAAAGAAATGTCACGCGCATCCCTTTTGTCCCTATCCCATCCGTATAAGAAGAACCCAGCAGGGGATTGATCAACTTATGGCCCAGGATTGCTTCTGTCCGGGTGCTGCCGTCAACAAAGGAAAGATTTGCTCCGTTTATATTTGCTTTGTGCCACAAGCCGACACGCCCGCCATTGGGTCCGTAATCTGTGGAACAATGTATCTTATGCATTGCGGAAGGCTGTCTGATACTGTCCGGCTTGAAGGCTCGCCAGGTTTCATCCCGGAACCAGACGGTATCTTTATTGCCGTATCTATTGATCATTGTCTGCTGGTCGGATCCAAACAAACTCAATCTTGTACAGATACAATGATTGGTTATTCTTGCAGCTTCCACAAAGTTGGGAACAGCATTGATCGCTGTCGAGCAGAAAAGTTCTTTATGGCGTCCGGAATTTACTGCGTATGTCCATGGGGCATATCCGGTGCCTTTATTTCCGTTGGCAGAATGGGGTTTCCCTAAAATGGCAACAATATTGGTGATCCCGTCAGGACGGTTGGGGGTATAGCCAGCCCCGGGGCACCAACCTTTATTGTCATCGGTGTAAAACATGAGAAAAGAATTGAACTGCTTTTGATTGCTGATACAGTTGATGGTTTGTGCCGCAAGCCTGGCGTTGCTCAATGCGGGAAGAAGCATTCCGGCAAGGATGGCGATAATGGCGATGACTACGAGAAGTTCAATAAGAGTGAATTTTTGGCGTCGCATAATATACATTATGTTTTTCCTTCGTTTTTTGTTTTTGTGTTTGTTATATTTATACTTCTTTTTATTTCTGTAAATTTGATTTTCAGCGGAAAAATCCCTCCGTAATATCACATAATGTATATCACGCGGTACGGAAAGACCCCCTTTTATTCTTTACTGCGTATATATCTTTCCGCATCAATGGCGGCTCTTGCCCCCATTCCTGCTGCTGTGATCGCCTGACGGTAATGTTTATCCGCGCAATCTCCAGCGCCGAAAACCCCCTCCACGCTTGTATGGGATGTATGGGGCGCAAGAACAAGGTAGCCTGCTTCATCCAGTTCCAATTGGCCTTTGAAAAGTCCTGTTTGGGGAACATGCCCCAATGCGGCAAAATATCCTTTGCAGGCGATATTTTCTTTTTCCTTTGTCAAAATATTTTCAAGAATGACCCCATCCACTTCCCCCTTTCCATAGATCTCTGTAACGATACTGTTATAATGGATGATGATCTTTGCATTATTTTTCACTCTGTCCGCCATGATTTTTGACGCACGGAAACTGTCTCTTCTGTGAACAAGGTGAACTTCCGACGCAAAATTGGTAAGGAACAATGCTTCCTCCATAGCCGAATCTCCGCCGCCCACAACGCAAACCGGAACTCCCTTATAAAATGCCCCGTCGCAGGTGGCACAGGCGGAGACACCTCTGTTGCGGAATTTTTCCTCCCCCTCCAATCCGAGATAACGGGGAGAAGAACCCGTAGCAATAATCAGGGCTTTACACTCTTTTTTCTCTCCGGAAGCAAAAACTATTTTATGGTTTCCGCCGGGGACAAGAGAAACTTTTTCCACCTCTTCATACACGATTTCCGCACCGAACTTTTCCGCCTGTTCCCTGCATTTATCCATCAGATCAAAGCCGTTGACCCCATCGGGGAATCCGGGGAAATTTTCCACTTCACTTGTCTGGGTGAGGAGTCCGCCGGGAAGAGAACCGGCAACGATCAGGGGCTTCAAGCCAGCCCGTGCAGTATAAACTCCTGCTGCAAGTCCCGCTGCGCCGCTTCCGATAATGATCACATTTTCCATTTTGCTGTCCTTTCAGCGCGTTTATTCTCTCTCTTTGGCAAGCTCATCCGCATAATAGGAACTGCGTACAAGGGGACCAGCCGCCACGTGGGTAAAACCTATACTTTTTGCAAATTCTTCCCACGCCTTGAATGTTTCCGGCGTGACATATCTTTCCAGTTTCCAATGTTCCGCAGAGGGAGGCAGGTACTGTCCGATGGTAAGGAATGTTGCCCCGGTTTCCCGGATGTCCCGGATGGTTTGTTCTACTTCCTCATCCGTTTCCCCCATACCCACCATGATCCCGGATTTCACAGGGATCCTGCCGCCTGTCATATCAAAGGCGGTTTTCAATACTTCCAGTGATCTTCTGTACTGTGCCTTTGAACGGATAAGCGGGGTAAGGCGTTCCACGGTTTCCACATTGTGATTATATACTTCCGGCTCAGCCTCAATAACCGTACGGATGGCATTTACATCCATATTGAAGTCCGGTACAAGTACCTCCACCTTTACGCCGGGGATGCGTTCTTTCAATGCCCGGATCGTTGCTGCAAAATGTCCGGAGCCTCCATCGGGGAGGTCATCTCTTGTAACGCTGGTAACTACCACAAAGCCCAAATTCATCTTTGCCGCTGTTTCCGCAAGGCGGGCAGGTTCCAATGGATCCACCTTTTCCGGTGTTTCCGTTACTCCCACAGCGCAGAATTTACAGCATCTTGTGCAATGCGCCCCTAAAATCATAAATGCTGCTGTCCGTCTGTGCCAGCAATCACAGATATTGGGACACTGAGCACCACGGCAGACCGTATTGAGATTATTCAACTTCATCAAATTATCCACTTCCTCCCGTTCCGGGCCGGATTTGACCTTTACTCTGATCCACGGGGGAAGTTTAGGCCGGAAATCTTTGGAATTGCCGCAACTCATAATATGTATATTTCCTTAATTTTTATATTTTGATATCACGATACTGGCATTGGAACCGCCGAAGCCGAAAGAATTGCTTAAAAAGTGGTCAAATTCCATATCCACTTTTTCCCGCACGATATTCGCCCAGGCTGCCTGGGGATCCAATTCTTCAATATTGGCAGATTTGCATACAAAGGAATTTTCCATCATCAGCATGGAAAAGATCCCTTCCACTGCTCCCGCCGCTCCGATCATGTGACCGGTCAGGGATTTGGTACTGTTGATGGCAACAGGGGAATCTTCCCCGAAAACCTTTTTGATGCCGTTCAATTCAACTGGATCGCCTACCGGTGTGGAGGTGCCGTGGGTATTGATATAGGCGATATCTGCCGGGGTCAGACCTGCTCTTTTAATGGCATTGCCCATAACGTCCGCTGTGGAATCCGCACTGGGAACGACCATATCTTCCGCATTGCTGTTGGCATAGTAACCGGAAATCACCCCTTTGGGGAGAACTCCCCTTTTCAAAGCGTGTTCCTCACTTTCCAGTATCAGCACTCCCGCACCCTCGGCAAGGACAAAGCCGTCTCTGTTTTTATCAAAGGGGCGGCTTGCTTTTTCCGGTGTGGAATTATAATTTCTCGAAAGCGCACGCATGGCATTGAAGCCGATGGCCTGTCCCCAGGAAAGTTCTTCCGAACCTCCGGCAATGACCATATCGTATTCGCCGCTTTTAATGAGTCTTGCTGCTGAAATCAACGCCTGGGCACTGCTGGTACAGGCGCAGCTTATATCGTAACTTTCCCCGGTGATTTTGAAAAGAAGGGAAATATTCGCCACCGCAGAAGAGGGCATGATACGGGGCACGGCAAAGGGGGAACAACTTCTTACTCTGCCTGTCCGGGCAAAGTTATTCATATTTTCGTAAGCGGTGGCATAGGAACTGCCCGCACAGCCGTTGATCAGGGCTATCTTTTCCGCCGGAAGATTTATGGGATCGAACCCGGCATCCTGCAACGCTTCAAATGTCGCCGCAACAGCAAAACGGGAATTGGGGGACATGAAGCGGAGATTTTTCTGATTGAGTACGGGACACTCTATTTCCCTGTCAGAAGCTCCTGCAACATGGCTGTCCAGACCCATATCTGCCCATTCCTGCATAAAAACGATACCGCTTTTTCCGTCTTTAAGTGCTTGCAGATTATTGGCAAGACCATTGCCCAGAGGAGTGACTAGTCCACGACCTGTAATAACGACTTTTCTCTCCATAATCCCATCCTTTCTGCTTCTATTAATATATTAAAATACAACTATCATTAAACATACCACCTCATGTGGTGTTTTTCAAGATGAATTTGTGAAATACCCTGATTTTTCTCCTGAAAGGCTCTCCTACAGAGCGTTCCGGCGGGGGATGGGGCAATCAAGGTGATGAAAAAAAGCCTTTTTTTATTTTTTCCCGTCCGGCGGGGGATCGCCCTGCCATTGTTTCAGTACTTCCTCCACTTCCGGACGCAGGATGCGGATATCTTCCCCTTTTGAACCGAATGAACCTCTGGGAAGTGTGGGGGTGGCATAATCCGTAAGCAGCCGCACATCCCAGTGGATCTTACCTTCAAAAAGAAGATGTCCGCTGCGTTTCAGGATCAATGTACGGTGATTGGGGAATTTCCAGCGAACGGTCAGATCTCCGCGCTTTTTCCCTGTATAGTGGATCTTGAATACCGGCGGCATATTGCGTACATAATTGCGTTCTGCTTTGGATAAGCGCAAGTTGGAACGATTCACAAAGTAACGGATATAGGCAATGATCGCCTCTTTTTCTTCTTCCGTAATGGCGTCTTTTTCCGAAAATACATAAACGGAACTGCTTCTGCATCCGGAGAGGAAAAATAAACTCATTCCCAAAAAAAATCCACATAAAAGCAGGAAGAGGAAATTATGAAATGTGTGAGGATTATTTTGCATCATTCAACCCTTTCTTTCCGGTTTTATATATTCTTCCGGAATAATGTTTTCTTATATATTTTTCCACAGCTTTACGCACTGTGATAGTATGAACTTTCTTTGTATGTGCTTTTTTTACAGAAAGTTTTGCCAGAAATGGAAAACGCCCGCCTGCACCGGAAAGGGCGTAAGAAGTAAAAGCGATTTCCTTTTCCCCCTCCTGCCATAATGAGCCATCTTCATTGTAAAGAAATTTCCCCACTTTCCCTTTTACAAAACTGAAACGGATCCCGGAGGGGATCTGGAAATTCCCGAATCTCACATTCCTGCACTGCTCTTCAATGACTTTTCTGCACTCTTCCGGTGTAAGCATGATGCTGGAAATGGTATTTTCATAGGGAAGAAGCAGAAACAAACGTCTTTCCGTGATATTTCCGGCATTGCATTTATAGTTGCCCATCGTGCCATGAAAGGCTGCCGGGGTATGAACCGCTTCCCGCATGGCTTTGCCTACGAGTGCGGCAAATGGATTTTTCATCCCTTTGTAAACACTTTTTCCCATAGGGGAGGGGGCAAAGGGCAGACTGCCGAGTCTGTTTCTGCCGGCTTTTTCTTTTTCCTGCAATTTGCCGGAAAAAAGTTTTTCCATTTCCGGAGATCTTTGTCCTTTTATCGGTTCTCTTATTTCAGAGCTTATGGAAAGAAGTTTCCTGCTTTCCGCGTCAAAATGAACGTCGATAACTCCAATACCTCCGGCAAGGGCGGGTGCTTGCACATACCATTGGTCAAAGTAACATCTTTTTCCCGCAGAAACCTGATGGGTATGGCCGCCGAGAACCAGATCTATCTGGGGCCACTGCCGGAAAAGATGACTTAAAAAACCTTTTTCCTTTTTCCCCTCTTTCAATGTACTGCGGTACTCCCCTTCGTGCATGGCAAGGATGATAAGATTGGGTTTTTCCTCCATGAGTTGCGGCATGATTTTTGCAATTTCCTTTGCCGCATTCTGCCGGATAAGTCCTTCCAATGCTTCCGGAGCAAACCAGCTTTCCATATAACGGGGACTTAATCCTATGACGGCTATTTTAATGCCTGCTTTCTGAAATATCCCGTAGGAAAGGATTTCCGGAGCCTTTGGAGAAGCAAAGCGCCAGGAGGTAGAGAGGATTTTTCCTTTGAACAAAGAAAGATGATCCAGAAGGACCGGCAGGGAAAAATCCAGATCATGATTGCCGGGGATGAATGAATCACATTTCATAAGGTTCAAAGCGGAAATCATCATTCTGCCCTGATCAAGGGAGGATTCAAATGTCCCCTGGAAAAGATCGCCGCAATCAATATAAAGTGTATTCTTTTCCCCCGCTTCCTCTCTTGCCTTTTCAACAAGGTAGCCAAGTTCCATGATGCCGGGTTTGGCATAGGAACTGTATTGCCCATGTATATCCGTTGTCTGTATGATCCTTATCCGGATGGTGGAAGAGGCGCTGCGGGATGCCGCAAAGGTGGAAATACAGGCTGTAAAAAGAAAAAAAAGGAGCAGCAAAGAAAGAAAAAATTTTCTTTTTTTGAAAAAAATACCTGTTTTCCCCATATTCCTGACCTCTGTATTTTTTCCTTTTTCCCCCGGAACAGGATTCCGAAAACCCGGCAGGAAGAAAAAACATTAAGGTTGTTTCAGCCTTTGATCTTCCGTTTCAATACGGAAAGAGTTCTGCGGAAATCTTCATCCCCTTCTGCGTCTTCCGTGATCTGATTGACCGCATGAAGGACAGTTGCGTGATTTCTTC
Organism: Lentisphaeria bacterium; assembly: GCA_017629515.1. Classification (GTDB taxonomy): domain Bacteria; phylum Verrucomicrobiota; class Lentisphaeria; order Victivallales; family UBA1829; genus RGIG5327. The sequence goes on from JAGBXB010000011.1 coordinate 7,382, forward strand.
CGCCGAAAGCTGCTCCGATCTCCACAAGGGAGTGATCTGTCATCTGCCGGGATAGATACATGGCGATCATCCGGGGTTCTGCAATATTTTTGGGCCGTTTGCTTCCGGTGATGTCCGGAACTCTGATCCCGAAATGATCCGCAACCGTTTTCTGGATGCTTTCAATGGATACTCTTGCATTTTCCGCTTCCTTATCCAGCATATCCCCCAGCAACTCTTCGGCAAGGGAGATACTTACTTCACTCTGGGTCATGGAGGCAAATGCCACCAGACGCAGCAAGGCTGCTTTCAGTGAACGGATGCTGGAAGAAACTCTTTCTGCCACATAGAGAAGAATATCCGATGAAAATTTTACACTCTGATTTTCCTGGGCATGCTGCAGAATGGACAAACGGGTCTCAAAAGTGGGAGCCGTGATCTGGGTGGTGAGACCGGATTCAAAACGGGAAACCAGTCTTGCCTCCAAACCGGGGATCTCCGAGGGGCGTTTATCGGAAGTAAGGATGATCTGACTGTTTGCATTGTGGAGAGTATTGAATGTATTGAAAAACTCTTCCTGCAACTGTTCTTTGCCTGCAAGCTGATGTACGTCATCGATCAGAAGAAGATCCACTTCCCGGAAATAATTGCGGAATTCAAAATGGGAATGGAACTTGCTTTTATTGTGCAGAGAATCCAGATACGCATTCAGAAAGGCTTCGCATGTAACATACCGTACAACAGCAGAGGGATTGTTTTTCCTTACATAATTGGCTACCGCCTGAATAAGATGGGTCTTGCCCATTCCGGTACTCCCGTAAATGTAAAGGGGATTATAGACACCCTGATTCTGGGCGGCTGTCATGGCGGCGGAAAATGCGTAACGGTTCTCCTCTCCTACAATATAGTTGTCAAAAGTGAAATCGGGTCGCAGTACGCATACCTCTTCCATTTTTTCCTGTTCATCATCACCATACCGGTCAACTGTATTGCGGAAAGACGCTTTTTCAAATGCGGTATTTGCAGAAGCAGGGGGAACTGCTGCTCTGCTTTTTCCGGGACGGGGGGCTCTTCCGGTATGCTTTTTTTCAGTGAGGGAGAAAGGTGCAGGAGTATTTTCCTCTTGAGGAGCAGCAGAAGACGGGGAGGAATCAGAAACAAAAAGTTCCTCCTGTTTTTCTTCCTGAACATGACCGGAAACAAATTCGATTTTCATAACGCTTCCGGCAACATTGCTGACACAATCCGAAATCACATCCGAATAGTTGTTGGCAAGCCAATCGCCGAAGAAATCATCGGATACCCCAAGTTGGAATATGCCGTTCTCCGCTTTCAACGGTACGATAGGCTCAAAAAACTGTTTATACGCCATTTCCGTAACGAGCTTCCGGAGTTCAGCAAGTGCTTTACTCCAAAGTTCAGCGGCGTATTTCCTTTCCCCTGTCATTTTTATTCCTGCCCTTCATTCTTTTTTTGATCGCATTTTCCCGTTCCGAAAAGTATTTATACCGGAAATCCTGCTCCGTTGCGATCCATATTTCCCTCTTTCCGGAAGACTGAAAAGAAATGTAAAATCCCCCACAGCATTTCAAGACCTTTTTCCGGAACTTTTACCGCTGTAAACGGTTGGAACGCTCCAAATAAGATCTCTTATACCGGAGTATCTTTCTTTTCAGTAGTTCTCCCGGAGGAGATGATTCCTACTTATTAACATTTTCTGCTTTCTTCTCTCCATTTTCCCCTCTTCCGGGAAACAACAAACTGCTCATTGAAGAAAAGAAAGTTTTCCTTTTTACCTGTTTTTATTCTTGCGGAAAGTTTTTTTTCGCAACATTTCCCCTCAAAATACCAAAATATTTTTCCTTTGAGGTTATGCCGGAAACAGGAATGGAAAAAAGTCAAGCCATTTTTTATTTTTTTTCAGAAAAAACTTTTTTTACGCCTGTTCCGACCATGTTTCCTGCTGGAAAACCCATCCGCAAACAATTTATCAACAAGTTATTAACATCCTCTGCACTGATCCCGCAGGACCATACTATTAACTTTACTCCTTCTTTGAAAATAGTCAAGGCGTTTTTTCAAAAAAATGAGATATTTATTTTTCATTTTTTTTCTTTTTGCCCCTTGTATTTTTCAAAAAGCAGGTAATGACACATTTTTTTCTTCTTTTCTTCCGTTATCAGAAAGGGGAGCGTCAAAGAAAAGTGCAATGTAGAAGCAAATTTTTACCGGAATGTAAGGACCACTTTTCCGATATTCCGGGAAGTACGCAATATATTATGCGCTTTTTCCACTTCTGCAATGGGAAGAACTGCATATACATTAGTTGCAAGTCGTTTACTGCTGAATGCCTGCCAAAGCTCTTTTTCCATACTTTGAAGCAGTTCAGTCTTTTCGCTGCTTGTACGGCTTCGCAGGGTACTTCCGATAAGTTTCAATCTTTTCCGCCAGACCTGTTCCAGATCTATCCGGGTCATACCGCCTGTCATACTGGCGATCATGATCCATCTGCCGCAGAACTTCATCTGTTTGAAACATTCCCCCATATTTTCCCCTGCCACGCAGTCCAGAACGATATCCGGGGGATTCTGTTCCAGAACTTCTTTCAGAGATTCTTTCCTGTAATTGACTATGATATCCGCTCCGGCTTTTTTTACCGCCAGGGCTTTTTCCTCACTGCTGATGGTGGTGATGACCTTTGCTCCATAGAATTTTGCCAACTGGATGGCGGCAAGTCCCACGCCGCTGGCTCCCGCCTGAACGAAAAATACATCATTTTCTTTGATGCCGCCTGCTTCTTTCATCATATTCAGATATACCGTACACCATACTTCCGGGATCGCGGCAGCTTCCTCCATGGTAAGATTTTCCGGTACAGGAAGAACCATCCCTTCCGGAACCGCAACGATCTGGCTGTATCCGCCGCCCCCCAGAAGCGCACAAACCTTATCCCCTTTTTTATACCGGGAATTTTCCGGAGCTTCCAGAATCGTTCCGGAACATTCCAGACCGCACCATGCCGGCCAATCCGGAGGAGAGGAGTAGCAACCATCTTTCTGCATGAGATCCGCCCGGTTGACGGCGGCGGCATGTACTTCTATAAGAACTTCATTTTCTTTTCTCTCCGGAGTGGGGACTTCCGCCCATTGGAACTCCAATTTGTCATCAAGGATCATTGCATACATTTTTTTCCCTTTCCATAATATACAGGTATATATTGTTCCTTATTTTTTCCATTCTATACAGCCGGAAGCGGCAAGGGTTGCTTTATGGACAGAAAGATCATGCTCATAAGTATAGGGATTTCCTTTTTCTTTGCGTATGATTTCCGCAAGTTCCTTCAACTGTTCCATATAGCGGTCTCTCTGGGGCGGGAAGGTAAGACGGTGATCGCCCCGGGGGATTAGTCCACAATCCTTTTTCATAAAGAGTTCGACTGTTACGCCTTTTCCGTCAAAACGTTCCGGGGGAGAGATATGGATATAGCCGTTTGTTCCGGCAAAAATCCAGCGTCTGTGCTGTGTTATTCCGGAGTCTCCACTGCAAGCCGTTAATTTTACAAAAGCATGAGGGTACTGCAATACGGCAAGCATATTATTTACCTCCCCGGCAGGGTGGCCCGGAACAGAGGAAATAAAGGGGGTGATTTTTTCAGGTTCTCCCATGGAAGCAAGAACAAAGTCTATAAGGTGGCACCCCAAATTAAACATGATGCCGCCACGGAATTTTGCTATATATTCATCATAGGAAGCGTCTCCGTAACCGTGATTCATATCCATACTTGCTTCAAAGACTTCTCCAATTACTTTATTGCGGATAAGTTCCTTTACATAATTCAATGCCGGATTCCCACGGTACATATATCCCATTTGCAAAGGAACATGATTTTTTTTGCAGACAGCAAGGAGTTTTTCATAATCTTCCACATTATCCCCGGCAGGTTTGTCCAGGTGCATAGCGATCCCTTTTTCCGCACACATCATGCCTGCTTTTACAAGTTCCAGATTGGGTACTTCTATTGCCACAGCATCCAGACCGGGATAGGAGAGAGCTTCTTCCAGAGTAAATTTTTTTCCTTTTGCATAGATCGGATGCAGCACTTTATTCAGCCGGGGAGTATCCATGATTTCCAGATCATCCACATAGCCGAGCAGTTCATAGGTTTCCGGAAGAAGCTGCAGAGAGGCATATTTGCCTGTTGCGTGTTCGTGGGTTGTGCCGATCTGAATGATCTTCAACGGGCGTTTTGCTGTACTCATAATGTACTCCAGTCAAATACCAGCCCCAGAGGGGGATTTTGGGTTGTTAGAAGCATGGTATAGATTTCCTGGGCGTCCTTCGGGGAGACCGTTTTCGTAATAAGGGATGCCATATCCACTCTTTTACTGCTTAAAAAATTGCTCCATGTGCGTAAATCGTCCAGATGCGTCCATGCTCCGGTGCGGGAATCAACAGAGGGGCGGGTACTGGTATGTGCTCCTATGATACTTATTCCTGTCAAATGCACATCCCTGTAAAAATCTATGACCCCTTCCGGTACTCTGGTACAACCGGTAAGGACAATCCTGCCCATGCGTGCCGTATATTTCAAAGCCTGACGCAATGCAACGGCTTTTCCTGTTACCTCCACAACCGCATTGACTTTTTTCCCATTTGTGGCTTTTATCACCTGTTCAATAAAGTCGGGCGCAGATGGATCAAAGACCATATCCGCCCCCATTTTCAAAGCGAGAGCGCGTCTTGCCGGATCCATATCGCAGGCCAAAACCGGATACGCTCCACGCAACCGGGCAAACTGTACCGCCAGCTGCCCCAGGATCCCCAAACCGGCGATCATCACACTTTCTCCCATTTCGATCTGCAATTTCCGGATCCCCAGCATGGGAAAACTGGAAATGTAACCGTATGCGGCTTCTTTCAGGGAAACATTTTCCTCCTGAATTTTGTGTAATCGCATTTTTGCAGTTTCTTCAGAAAGGATGATATGGGATAAATGTCCCACATTCCATGCCATGACCCTGTCTCCCGGAGCAAAGGAAGTAACACTTTTTCCCACTTTTTCGATGATCCCTGCGGAACTGTATCCGGGGTGATAGGGAAAAGTATTGCCTGCATTATTGGCATTGCCGGAAAGCCATGCACTTTCCGTACCGGTACTTATGGCACTGTACGCAATTTTCATAAGAACAGAATTTTCTGTAAATTTCTCTTCCGGCAGAGTCCGCTTTTCAAGCAAGATCTTATTGGGTTCAGGGGAAACCAGTACTGAAAAATCCATTTTTTCTCCTTTTGGGTTGCGGGGAAACTCTGTCTAACAAGAATGATCCCTGATGAACATACATTATAAAACTCTTACAGCATAAAAGATACAGCAAAAAAGAAAGAAATGCAAATACCTCTTTTCCCTTTTTTATGAAAAGTTTTCCGCAACAGAAGATTTGATTTGCAAAAAGCTGGTATATATTAAAATTATTTCAGAAAAGAAGAAACTGTTTCATGAACATGCGAAAAATTGCTGAACTTGCCGGGGTATCCCCTGCAACTGTATCAAGAGTATTCAACAGAAATACCGGAGTAAATGAAGAAATCGCGAAAAAGATAAGGAAAATAGCTTCCGAATATAATTATCATTCGCAGATCTCTGAAAAATCCAAAAATGTAGTCCTGATCACTCCCTGCAATAATGTTTATCCTGTGCAAAGCTGTATAGATATGCTTCTTATGGCTGTTACCGGTATATTGCCGGAAGCCGGATTCCGTGTTGAAATATTCCCGTTGAACAGTTTGGAAAGATTGCCGGATATCCGTTTCTGTGCTGCTGTTGCTATCGGGATCGACCCTTCCATGCTGCCGGATTGGGAGGAAACATATAACGAACCATTGATTTTTCTTGACCGTTCTCCTGCCGGAAAAAAACGGGGAAATAATGTTTTCTTTGTAAATTCAGATGAGTTTTCCGGTATGGAACTGGCGTTGACGCACCTGAAGGAACAGTCCTGCAAAAAAATCGGCTGTATCATTCATGGAAAACGGGGGGAGGGCAATACTTTATTGAGGGAAAAGGCCGTTCTGGAAATATTGAAAAAACTGCATTTGCCGGATTCCCCCTCTCTCATACAATTTTCAGGGGAGGGTAGTAAGCGTTATGTGGAATTGGTGGGAAAACTGCTTAAACAGGGGGTGGATGCTTTGTTCTGTCCGGGAGGCAATGCCGGAATAACTGTTCTGTACGCTCTTTCCCTCTATGGTAAAACTGTTCCTGACGATATTTCCCTTATTGCGTCGGAACAGACATTTTTCTCCAATTATGCTGTTCCTCCGCAAACAACGATCACCCAGGAATATGCTCTTCTTGCAGAAAAAGTCCTTGCGCTTATTTGTGCAAGGACTTCCGGAAAAGAGTTTCCCTTTATGACCACTCTGCCTTACCGCCTGATCAAAAGGGAAAGTGTAAAATGAAAAATATTTATGCTCCGGGTTTGGCGTAGAGCAGAACTCCTGTGAAAAGAAATACATATTCTGAGGCGTAACCAAAAACTCTTACCGCAAATTTATTGATCCCGGAAACGGATTCCAGACATGCCCCTTTTGCCAGAAAAGCAGCAAGGAGAATAATGAGGAAGCCAATCAAAGTAAAGGGTATATTGGTGACAAGTCCGGCAAGGATACAGATAGCGCATGTAGCATACATGTGATATTTTTTCATGCCGTCGGGAACGCTTAAAAGGGATTTTCTGCCGAATTCTCCGGGGATGTTCAATAAGCAAAGTTCTGCTTTCAGATAGAATGAACCCGTAAAGACCACAAGGAACCAGAAAGAAGCGTTAAAATAGGCAAGAACGCCGAAAAAGATCATGCGCAGGATATACATGGTGAAAAGAATCAGTATATGAGGAGTTGTCCCGCTGTTTTTACCGGGAGGGGTGAGAGCCTCTTCCACATCCATTCCTTTTCTGCGTCTTTCCAGAAAAAGGGAAAGACAACGCATATCCTTATTGCCTGTCAAAAGTTCAATAATAAGCGGCGCAATGGTCGCTCCCAGTATTCCCGCCGCCAAAGGTCTGCCCAGAACACAGATCAGAGTAAGGGGGATATAAAGCAGTAAACCTGTCACCGCTCCCACTACAGGAAGCATGGGGACAAGAAGAGCCCCTTTCCCGTCATCAAGCGTTTCCCATTCCTCCATCTCTTTTCTGAAAAAAGAGGGTAGGGGGACGCTGAAAAATAGTTCCCATGCAGAAGCAAACTGGGAAAGAAGCATGTTTATTGTACTGTTCATCGTTTTTTATCCTTTCTTTTGTTGAAACGATTATGCGTTATATGTTTTTTCAAGAATTTCTTTATGAGCTTTCGCCATTTCATCGTGAACAGAAATGGCAAAGGTTTTTCTGTCCATGGTACCGGGCAGGAGCGGGGGGAGGATATATAGATCCGCCCGGATCTTGCTGATGCCCAGAAACTTCCAGATATGCACGGTCATTTCTGTATCATCATACCATTTGGGATCCTCTTCCCCCTCCGGAACAGAGTAAAAAGTAAGAACGGGGAGAACCGGGAAAGAGCCTTTCACCGAGGGTGCAAAAGAGCCGGTCTTGAAAGGAAGAAGTCCTTTGCCGTCTCCTGTTGTGCCTTCCGGATAGACAAGAAGGGGGATTTTGTGTTCCAGAGTGGCAAGGAATTCTTCTGCACATTTGCCTGATTACATCCTGTTTTTTCTATCCACCCACACAGGATGGGATAAGGAGGCAAGAAAACCGAAAAGAGGAGTATTTTTCAATTCCGCTTTCGGTGCAAATCTTATGGGGAACGCTGCTGCATGGGTGAGAATATCCACATAGCCTGTATGATTGGAAACGATCAATGCGCCTTTGGATTGTTCTTTATCCCCGTGGATAACAAGGTCAATATTACAGATTTTCAACAAACCTCTGCACCAGAAAGAGGTCTTTTCCGTCATCGCCATTACCGCATCCCATTTTCTTTTCCGGCAGCTTGCTGGAAGTGAAAAAATAAATACGGCAAGTGTCCAGAAAAATATTCCTGCCATTCTTCCTGTTTTCCGTAAAAATCTCATTGGAAATATCCTTTTTTCACTGTTCGATATTCACATTTACCGTAAAGTTCATTTCTTTGGGCGGTTTGGGCAGTACTGTAACCTTTTCCAGCATTTGCTCCACGCTTTTATCCATGGCATAGTTGCCGGATCTTTTGGTTATCTTTGCAGAAATGACCCTGCCGGAAGCGTCCACATGGATCATAAGGAGTACTTCCGGATTTCTGTTGTTCAACTGTGCCCGGTTGGGCTGCTTCCAGGAGCGCATGAGAGTAAGTCGCACTTTTTCATAGTATTTCTGCAATTCATTGCCGGATACGCCGGGAGTGCCGCCTCCTCCGGAAAATCCCTTATCGGAACTGCCGCGGAGAGGAGCGTTGCTGGAAGAATTGTTGTTTTTATTGTAGTCTGCAAGAAGTTTCCGGATCTTTTCGGAACGCTGTTTATTGGCATCGTCATAGCGTTGTGCTGTTGTTTTATTACGGGGATTTTTCACCTTTTTTGTGCTGATTCTGATATTTTCCGGACTTGTAAAGCGTTTTTTCTTTTTTGCCGGAACGGGAGCAACTTTTGCCGGGATTTTTTTTACCGCCTTTTCCGGTACTTGCTGCGCAGGAGGGATCTTCTCTGCGGTCACTTCTTCCGGAATATCCGGAATGTCAGGAAAGGCGGGGATGTCCGGAATTTTTTCCTGTATGATTTTCTTTTTTGCCGGAGCGGAAGGGGTGTGGGAGGGAAGAGGGGAGGAAGTATCTGCCGGAGGAGTTTCCACAAGGGAAACTTTTTCCACAGTAAGGGGCGGATTGAAAAAGTCCGCTATTTTCAGTACAAAATAGGGCAGTACCGCAAAAAGGATATGGATAAGAACAACGGAAAAGACAATAAGAGAAAATCTCCCGCCTTTTACATAGGGGAGGGGATTTTTTGCAGGATCATATTCCTTCCGGGTATATTCCTGTGGATAATTCACCTTGTATCTCCTGTTACAAGGGCAATATCAGTATGACCCGCCTGCCGTATGGTACGGAGTATTTCAATGACTTTGCCGTATTTGAGTTCCTGATCCGCACGGAGGAAAAGTTTGATTTTACTGCCGTGTTTTCCTCTTTTCAGATCCCGTAAACGATTCAGAAGAGTTTCCATGGGGATAACTTTTTTTTCAAATTCGATCTGCCCGTTTTTATTCACATTGATACTTCTGGAAAATTCATCTGCTTTGATTTGGCCACCTTTCATTGCCGGCGGTGTCACATCAAAAGAGTATTCCAGAAGAGGGGCGGTAATCATAAAGATGATGAGCAGAAAAAATACCGTATCCATGAGAGGAGTGATATTGATCTCATCATAACATTTTGTTTCAAACCGTCTGCGCATGATATTCCGATCCTGTTTTCAGAATTTTCCGTTGGTGGTTTCATTGAAACAGGTGTCGTCGGAATTGGATTCTTCTTTTTCTTTTGCCGCCTGTTGTACGGTAACTTGTTCCACTTTGAGTTTCAGCAGAAATTCCTCTACAAAATTATCCAGCTGGACGATGGTGGATTTTACCTGACTTGTGATGATGTTGTATCCGGCTACGGAGGGAATGGCGACAACAAGTCCCAGAACTGTGGTGAGAAGTGCCCCGCTTACACCGGGAGCAAGAGTCTGAATATCCGCTTTTCCCATAATGGCAAGGTCGGTAAAGGAAAGCATGATCCCCCAGACTGTCCCGAAAAGACCCAGAAAAGGACTTATGGTAACGGCAGTGGCAAGAAAGATGATATTTTTTTCAAGTACCAGTATCTGATCGGCAACGGCTTCTTCGAGTGTGCCTTTGACGATTTCCAGTTCAAGAGAGGTCAATGCCCTGTGACCGCCGTTGGGGGAGATGACACCAAGAGAACGGATCCTGTTGTAAGCAGCCTCACAAACTCTCGCCGAAGGGCTGTTTTCTTCTTCGATACGGTCAAAAAATACATAAGGATTGCGTTTTTCCCGGAATCTTTTGATAAAAGAAGCGCTGTCTTTTGCTGCTTTTTTGATGCTGATGCCTTTTTCCAGCATAATCGTCCAGGTGATGATGGAAAAAAGAAGTAACAGTGCAACGATGCTTTGACCTAAAAGGTCGGAGTTGCGGAAAGCGTAATAAATCTTGTTTTCAGCAAAAACGGGATTGGCAAGCCCGGAAAGAAGTGTAAAAGACAATGGCATATCTGCTCCTTGATTACGGTTGGTGATAACAGAAAAATCTATTGAAAGGTAATGTACTTCTTTTGTGCGGTTTTGTCAAGTTCAATTATATATATATTATGATTTGTTTTGATTTTTTGTTTCAAATGCATAAAAAAGACAATTCCGGAGTGCTGCGGGAAACTTGTCGCCCTCCTATAATTCATCTCCTATTTTGGTTCGTTGGGATAAAAAAAGAGATTTTTTATTGGATTGTGCTTGACAAAAGTGAAAAGGCGTGTATATTAAAAGCCATGTTGTTTTTCATAAAGCGACTGTGAGCTCAAAAAAAGAGTGAGTAGAATAAAAAAACTCAAAATTTTTTGAAAAAGTATTTGACAAAGCAAAAAATGATGCTAAATTAAATACCCGTTGCCGCTGATCGCCGGAAGATTCCGGTTGAAGTGGTGACAGTGCTGAAAAAAGAAATTTTGAAAAATTTTCAAAAAAGTATTTGACAAAACGCAAAAGTATGCTAAATTAAATCTCACGCTAAAATTTCTGGCGTGGATGAAATAGAC
>JAGBXB010000089.1 GCA_017629515.1 Lentisphaeria bacterium
ATCTGCTATGATTTCATCTGCCGGCTCTTTGTCCGTACTATCCGGTGGACGAAAAAATATTGCATCCTCGTTGTGATCCTTACAGCAGCCCTTTGTGCGGCAGTATATTTCCTTGTGATCCCCAACGTGGGCCGCAGTTTTATTCCTTCTGCCGACCAGGGGGAAATGACCATCCGTCTGGAATTCCCCACAAACTACAACCTGGAAATGACAGAAAAACGCATCCACGGCATCGCCGCAAAGGTGAAAACCATTAAAGATGTAAAAGGAATGGTCATTTATGCAGGGAACTCTCCCGGAGGCGGCGCCGGTCAGATCTCCCAGGCTGTGTATGTGGGACAGATCTTCTGCGTACTTACCCAGAAAAATGAGCGTACGGATACCATTGAGGAAATTCTGGAAAAGGTGCGTCAGATCCTTGCGGATGAAGATGACTGTATCATTACTCTTACTTATCCCCAGATCATCGGCGGAAGCGGAGCATTGATCCGGGTGCGTGTCAGCGGAAGCGATATGGCTGAACTGGAACGCGCCGGAAGAGCATCTATGGAAAAGATCCAGAAATCCGCAGTGGCAAAGGATATCGACAGTACCATCCGTCAGGGGAAAGCAACCTTGAATATCGTTCCCCGCCGTACGATTATGCAGAACGTGAATATGAGTCTGGAATCTTTGCAGAGTTCAGCAAAAGGAGCATTGGAAGGGGTCGAAGTAGGTACATACCGTCTGGGCTCCCGTTCCTTCGATATCCGCGTGAGACAGAATATTGAAAAAGGTATGAATCAGCTTGACCTCATGTCTGTAAAGCATAATAACGGTATTCCCATTCCGCTGGAAGCTCTTGCGGAACTTAAAGAAGAAACAAAACCTGTTTCCATCACCCGTTATGACAAAGAACGTTCCATTATGATCTACGCCAACCCTGCCCCCGGTCAGGCTTTGGCGAATGTGGCGGATTCTTTCCGTAAAGATATTGAAAGCTGTCTGCTGCCCGGCTACCGTACCAACAGCACCGGCAGCGTGGAACGCATGAATGAAACCACAAAAGAGTTTGTGGAAGTCATTATCCTTGCCATTCTGCTTACCTATCTTCTTATCTGCGCCATTCTGGAATCCTGGACAAAACCCTTCCTTATCATGTTTACCGTTCCTCTGGGATTCCTGGGGATGTATTTCACCCTTTATCTGGCAGGAATGACCATGTCCATGATGGGACTTCTGGGAGGCGTCATGCTCATCGGTATCGTGGTGAATAATGCTATTCTCATTATTGATGAGTGTTCCAGTCTCATCAAGGAGGGCATGAGCCGTCACGCCGCCATGATCCAGGCTATGGAAAATAAATTCCGTCCCATCGTGATGACAACGATCGCCGCAATTATCGGTATGCTTCCCATGGCTCTGGGAACTGGGCTCGGTTCTGAATTGCGGGCAAGCTGCGGTCTTGGGGTTGCAGGCGGACTTGCCATCGGATCCCTTCTTACGCTGTATGTGATCCCGGCATTGTACTTTACCTTTGTGAAAGATAAAGTGGAAACAGAAAAAGAATAATTTTTCATATTCCTCTGATCCTGCTGCAATTTTTTACAAGTTGCAGCAGTTTTTTTTGTTGTTTGAGAGAGAGTATGAACAGAATACTCCTTCCATCGGACAGCATGCCTGTCACAAGATATATAGTAATAATTTACAATTTTATAATATGATTTCGCAATAAAAAAAGGTTGTTTCTTTCACAAAGATATGGTACATTTATTTTCAGAAACCAATTAACAGAAATTTTCCCTGCGGAATATTTCGTAACTAAACAACCCAATGGAGGAAAAAATGGCAAACCTCGCAATTGACGGCGGAGAAAAAGTCTTTAAAGGACAATTCCCCGGATGGCCCACTTTCAACGAAAAAGTCTATGACAAGATCACAGACATCCTCAAATCCGGTAAAGTCAACTACTGGACTGGTAAAGTTGGTATGGAATTTGAAAAGAAATGGGCTGAATGGCTGGGCGTGAAAAACGCAATCAGCGTTGCCAACGGTACCTGCGCACTGCCCACAGCACTCGCTTCTCTCGGTGTCGGCCCCGGCGATGAAGTCATCTGTACTTCCTACAGCTTTATCGCTTCCAGTTTCTGCGCTCTCCAGGCTGGTGCTCTGCCTGTCTTCGTTGATGTGGGAACCGACCACCTGATCGATCCCGCCAAAATCGAAGAAGCTATCACCGAACGCACCAAAGCTATCGTAGTAGTTCACCTCTACGGTATGGTTGCGGATATGGATCCCATCATGGAAATTGCCAAAAAACACAACCTCTATGTTGTGGAAGACTGCGCACAGTGCTTCGGCGGTGTTTACAAAGGCAAAAAAGCCGGTACCATCGGTAACGTCGGCTGCTTCAGCTTCTGCCAGAGCAAACACTTCACCACCGGTGGTGAAGGCGGTATGGTCGTCACCAACGATGAAGATCTCGCATGGGAATGCCGTTCTTTCCGTGACCACGGTTATGACGTGAAAGCCAAACTCAACCTTCTGGAAATGGAAGGCAAACAGCTTTACATCCACAGACGCGTCGGTTTCAACTTCCGTATGACTGAAATGCAGTCCATGATCGGTCTTTGCGAACTTGAACGTTTTGAAAGCTGGAACCTGCCCAACCGTATCCGCAACGGTAAAATGCTGATCGCCCAGCTCAAAGATCACCCCCTGATCAAATACTGCCCCGTGGATACCGAAGAACGTCAGAACTCCTTCTGGTGGGCTCCCTTCGTGATCGACACCGATAAACTCAAAGACGGTGTGGATACCAAACAGTTCATCGCTGCCATCGCGGCAGAAGGCGTACCTGTGTACAGCGTTCTCTGGCCCGAAATGTATAAAGAACAGGCTTATGTTGACAAAAACGGTTTCGGTACCGCAAAATATCCCTTCAACGATCCGAAAGCCCGTGACATCGACTACTCCAAGTTCAACTGCAAAATGGCCAACTGGATGACCGACCGTACCATCAGTTTCTTCACACATCCTGTTTATACTGAAGAACACACCCAGGCTATGATCGACGCATTCAAGAAGGTTGCAGAAGCCTACATGAAGTAAGAAAGTCATCCTTCGGGATGCTTTTACAGGACTCCTTCCGCAGGAGTCCTTAATCAAGTTTTTTTATAGGGACGCCCCCGCGGAAGGGGCGTCCTTTTCTGTATGATAACGAATGAATAAGGAATAAGAATATGTCCAAAGTCAAATATGGTCTTATCGGTTTCGGCGGCATTGCTGAAAACCGTGTGGCAAAAGAAGGGTATGCTTGCGACAAAGCACGTTTTGCCCCCCTGAAAAATGCTGAACTTGTAGGTGCTGTTGACATCAACCCTGCCAGAAAAGAAGCTGCCGAAGCTCTGGGACTCAAATGGTATGACTCCATTGATGCCATGCTTGCCGATCCGGAATTGCAGGCGGTTTACATTGCTACAAACAATGCTTCCCATGCCTCCATTGCCATCAAGGCACTCAATGCAGGTAAACACGTGATCTCCGAAAAACCCATGTCCACCAATTCTGCTGATGCAGAAGAGGTCATCAGAGTCGCCGCAGAAAAAGGACTCTCTCTTGCGGTTGACCACATGATGGTTTACAATGCCTGGAACAAAGAAGCCGCCAAAATCGTTCAGGGCGGAAAACTGGGTACTGTAAACGATTCCTGCTTCCACATGGAATTTGCATTCGGTTATGATCCTGCCGAAGCCGCCTCCTGGCGTTGCAGCAAGATCGAAGAAATGGGCGGTCCCATTGGTGACGTTGCCAGTCATTGCTTCTATGTATCTGAATTTGTTTTCGGCAAGAAGATCAATAAACTTGCCGCTGTCTATCTTCCCAAGATCGTGGATATGGTTGCCGAAGATGGTGCCTACATCAAGTTCTTCTTTGAAGACGGTACCCAGGGCAGTGCCAAAGTTGCCTTCTCTGAAATGCGCGGCGGTCTTGGCGGAACTCTGACCAATCTGGGCTATGAAGTCTATGGGGACAAAGCTGCTCTCCGCGGTTATGGTACCATGTTCCAGCTTTCCGGTCATGATGGCGAACCCATCAAGATCCGTCTGGAAAAAGATAACTATGACAACAATATTGAACGCATTGAACCTGCCGCTTCTGACATCAGAAACATCTATCAGAGTCTTATTGAAGGTCATGCGGAAAGCATTCTTGCCGGCAAACCCATGAATGCCCAGGATGCCCTGCACAACATCCTTCTTTGCGAAGCAGCACATGCTTCTGCCCGTAATGGCGGTAAGATCGTTACTGTGGCAAAATAAAAAGTACGGATAAGTACGGAAGGATTTTTTCGTACATCATCCGCATAAAAAAAAGAGGGGCTGTTGCAAAACCTCAAAAAAGGTGAGCAGCAGCCCCATTTTTTTATCCTTTTTCCGGATGTTTCCGAAAAATAAGGAAAAGAAATTTTCAGTATTCCTTTATGGCATCATATTTTTCCACATCGGCGGCAAATTCTTTTTCCCAGGGATAATGGATGGTAAGTTTTTCCCCTTTGAGGTAGGCAGATTTTGCCGCATAGATCCCGGGCAGAGTCATGCGCAAACCTTCACGCAGGGAAACAGGAAATTCTTTCTTCCCTTTTTCCAGAGCTTTGAACATATCATCCAGAAGAGCATAATCGCATCCGCCGTGGCCCATGGCTTTGGGATTTCCTTCATACGCTTCCGGCATCCATTCCGCTTTGAGTTCGGTCAAAGACTTTGTTCCCGGCATTTCGGTGGACTGGAAACGGATGATGGAGGGAGTTTTACTGTTGCGGTAATCCACTTTTTCAAAATATCCTTTTGTCCCCCAGCCCCGGAAGGAGTGATGACCGAATTCCGCACGGATCTTTCCGTCGCAGCGGCTGCGCAAAAGACGGATGATAACGCCGGATTCTGTCTGGAAGAATGCCGCCTGCATATCGTCAGCAGGCAAAGTGGGGACAACATGAGCTCCTGTTCCCAGACAGATGGCGTAACGCAGATCTTCTTTCAGGAAACGGAGGAAAGGCCCCAGAGAGTGGGTGCAGTAACGGATGGCAGGAAATACTCTTCTCCAATCGCTGTGGGCAAGAATGGGATCATCATCTCTGAAAGGTGCCATACTTCCGCCTACATATTCACATTCCAGATAGAAGGGGTCCCCCATAAGACCTCTTTCAAAAAGTGCCACAAAGGTATTGACAAAACCGGCATAGTTGGGGTTTGCCCCGGTCATCAGACCTGCCTTGGAGTTCTGTTCCGCTTCCCACAG
>JAGBXB010000090.1 GCA_017629515.1 Lentisphaeria bacterium
CCCCGGAGGCTCCGGAAAGGAAAACTGCCCCGCAATCTTCTCCATATACTTTTCTTACCGTTTCAATAGCCACCCCCGGATAGTCGGAGGTTATCCCGGTAAGATTGATACAGGCGTGACAGGAAAAGTTGAATACGAATCCCAGAAGTTCCTCTGTCCCTTTTTTCCATACCCCCATTACTCCGGTATCTTCATCCACAGGTCCGGCATACCCTATGCTGTCCGGATTGCCTTTGCCCGGATGGGTCAGGCAGTCACCGTTTTTCATTTGGATACGGCGGTTGAAGATCAGATTTTCCACTTTGCCGTTCCCGAAAGAAAATTCCGCTTCCTCCAGACGCTTTTCCGCTTCTTTCACGGCGGTAACGGTTTGACGCAAACCGTAATCATAATAAGCGGGATCGTGACACACGCTGTGATCTTCCACAATGCTTCTTATCATCTCATCAGCCGTTTCGATCCCCGGAAATTTATCCCGCAGACATCCTGCATAATGGGTGTGGGAAGCACTGAAAATGATCTCCATATCCGGGAAAAAATCATCAATTTTCCTGCGGAACTCTTCTCCTGTATCGGTTGTATCTATTCCGATCAGGGCGGCTTTTGTCCCGTCATCACTTTGCAACACACACGCTCTTACTTTCAGTGGATCGCTGTATGCTTCTGTTTTTAGTTTTTTTGCACATGCGGGTCGGTCTGTTCCCAGAGGCGGGGTAATATCTGTTTCAAAAAATCCTGCTTTCATAAAATTTTTCTCCTTTCTGAAATATTTATTTTGCTGACAAAAATACTATACCCTGAGAGTGTATCATTACAAGTAAAAAAACAACAAAAAGTTGCGCGTGGTGATATTAAACTTTCTTTTTATGATATTTTTTATCCACTTGCGGCAAATCTTAAAAAAATGTATAAAAAAAGACCACAGAAAACATTTTTCCTGTGATCTTTTTTCTAACACCGGCAGGAAACCAATCTTCCGGCTATTTCCTTACTCCTGTCCGGAAGAAGCAACAGCGTTCAACACCGGAAACGGGATACTTTCGTTTTTCTTCCACGGCGTTTTTTACCGTCATACCGGTCATTCCGGTCATATCGGTCGTCAGAAGATACTCTCCTGTTTTGATAATCCTGATAAGTAAGAGGTTTATAATCTGCCGAAGTCCAGGCATCAACTGCATCAGCCCCAAGCATCATCACATCCCAACGACCGTTCCGGGAGAGGATCTTTCCTTTTTCATCAAAAATGGTCAGCTGCGGGATCCCGGCTGTCCGGGCCTCCTTCCGGAGATTTTTAACGGCAGGATCATTGAAAGGGACCGCAAGCCAGGGCATTGAATATTTTTTCATGTAATTAAACATATCCTCTTCTCTTCTGTCACTGGATGCAAATACGATCTCTATATTTTTTTTCCTCTTTACTTTTTTATGAAAATTGACCAGATGAGGCGTGAAGCCCCGACAGGGACCGCACCAGGATGCGGAAAAATAAACCGCTATGATCTTTTTGCCCTGTAACGCGGCAACTGTATTTACCTCTCTTCCGGAAGCGGTTAAAAGTTTTTCAGGAAATTTACCTGCCATCCCCATGTTTTCTTCTGCAGAGAGAGTAAAAAGAGCTGCCAGAAGAATCAACAGGAAAACAATTTTACTTTTCATTTTTTCATCCTTTACTTTTGACTGCATAAACTGCACATATCTTTTTCAACTGCAACAGCAGCAATTTAGCACACAATTTTTTTTATCAAGACACAATAAATCATTATCGTATATTTTTTTGCATTTAATCTGATTTTTTTACAAAAAGGTCTGAATTTTCCACAGATATCCCACAATTTTTCAAAAAACAGGTATTTTTGCCATATTTGAGCGGGAGAAAATTGGATTTTGAAAAAGTGATTTTGTCAGATTTTCATAAGCAGACAGTATGAGTGAAATATCATAGCGGAGAATAAAAAGCCCCATCGGGGCACAGGAACCCAGATCCGGGGTACAAGAAAAATATGCTCCTATCACAAATCAAGTCCCTGCGGGACTTATTGTATATTTTTATTTTCGGTTTCAAACAGAGTTTCCTGATCGTTTTGCGGAATATATTATAAATGGTATGGGATAACTGTGATTATTTCTGTCTTGCTCCGGGCGGGAAAATTTCTTCCGTATTTTTCCAGATACCCCCGCCAATCAGACCGTCTTTTTATTTTCCGGCAATATGTACGGGACAGCTGTGTGAATTTTCATAAAAACTATAATTTATCCGGTAAAAATTTCATTTTTTTTAAGTTTATCCGCTTGACAGAACATTTTACTAATGATAAATTTACTCCGTGATCGGAAAATTCTTTCTGATCCAAATACCAGTTTGCCAACATCACATATATTTCAGAAGAAAGGGACTGCAAGATGAAAAAAAACTCTTTTACCCTCATTGAACTTCTTGTTGTTATTGCCATCATTGCCATCCTTGCCGGAATGCTCCTTCCAACATTGGCAAGGGCAAGGGAAACAGCAAGAAATATGCAGTGCATTAATATGCAGAGACAGTTTTTTATGTATAATATTTCCTACGCAGATACCTATAAGGAATGGGGAATGGGCTATTACAACTTTACCAACTCCAAGCCAGACGCAGTATCCTATCTGCCGAAATCCAATTATTCCCGCTCCTGTTCTTCCCCGATTACATTAGATACTCCCGCGCGGATGCTTGCCGGGGCATGGGAACCGATTTATGGAACGGGCTTGGGCTTCGCTCCCTGGGGAATCACCACAAATTCCAAACTTTTGTGGTGTCCTGCCTATAGTAAATATAACCCCACCAAAACAAACTATGGCGGTGTTTCCGGTCTCGCTGTATGCAGTCGTCTGGGCGGAGACGGCTGGGGCAGGACTCCCGTTCCCTGGATTACCGGCAGAGATAAGAACTTTTTCAAACCTTCCACTATTAAAAATCCCAGCAGCATCCATTACATCAACTGTCAGATCTCCTACCAGCATAATGGTTTCTATTTCTGGCATTCCAGAAAAACAAATCTGGTCTTTATTGACGGACACGCAGAAGCAAGAGGTCCGGAAAAATTTACCTCCGCCTACATAACTTCCTGGGGCAGTATTACCAAAAGTTTTGTGGCGAAAAGTTGTGATGCGGAAAAAGCTCCCTGCCGGTAAGGATCATCAGAGGATC
>JAGBXB010000091.1 GCA_017629515.1 Lentisphaeria bacterium
AACGCATCTTTTTGTCTTTGACTTTATGACCCTGGGCAATGTAGCCGGATTTCACCCGTACAAAATAGTTGTTGTTTGTGCCGGGATGCAGGAGCATTTCCAGTTCGCCGCCATAGTTTTTCGGTTCAGAAAGGCCCCAGTGACGGGGGGTGAGGCCATCCTTTACTTTCCAGTGTTTGGGGCGTTTGGCATTTTTCACTGTTTCATTGAAAGAACCGTTGCGGAAAAGTCTTGTATCCATTTCCCTGTGCATGGTCTTGTGATTTGTGCGGGGGGCAGCCATGGTAACAGGGTGGAATACTTCCACACTGTGGGGGGAGCCGATGCTCCATGTGGAGTGTTCATTTTCTTTGCGGTTGACAGTTCCTCTGTTACGCATCACATTCATTTTGATCACAGTTCCGGGTTTGAAAATACTTCCTGTAATGTTTTTTACAGGAATACTCATTTCCAGTATCCAGCGGTCTTTTTCCCATTTTGTTTTGATTTTTGCCTGGGATTCATACGTTCTTGTGATCCCTTTCTGACCGGGAGTATGGGTGCCGTCACACATCACACCATCAGAATTGATGATAAGCTGATAGTATGTTCCCCCCATAATGGGATCATTGAGGAAGATCTCCACTCCATTATCTTCCCATGTTGCTCCGTCATGTTTCCGGGGCATGACTTTCACATTTTTTGGATCGGGTTCCATAAACTCGCCTGCGATATAAAGGGTATCTTTATCATAGGCAAGTTTGATGATACTCTGGTATTTGGCAAGTCCTTTGCCGTAAATCGCCTTGGCGAAACGGGTATTGGTATCGGCGTTTTTCCAATCCAGTTCGTCAAGTTTTCCATCAATAACGATTTTTCCCATAAGGGGGAATGCCTTGATTTCCCTGTAATTTTTGATGTAATCATCGTAGGCATTCACCCATGTTTCCATAAAGAAGTTTCTGGTCTCTTTGCAATGTTTCAATGCTCTGGGATCCGGATCTTTTGCGGCGGCTTTTTCCGCGGCATCCAGATATTTGAGCAATTGCTCCTTTGCATAGGGTTTATCCAGATAACGTCCCACAGGTACACTGTGGGCATATCCCCAGCATCCGGCGGCATCATCATAAAGTTTGGTAAGCAGTTTGCGGAAATCTCTCATTCCGCCTTCCCAACCTTTTCCATAGTAGAAAGCGTTGGCTTCTTCATAAATTTTATTGTAATCCCCCTTTACATCCCAGTGGAAACTCATTGCCATATACATGCTCTGCCACATGCGTTTCCAGAGAGTTTTCTGGGCATAGACATTATACCTTGATGCGGGATAGATCCCGTCGGGACAGGAGATTTCTGTACGCATCCCCTGATAGTTGGGCATAGCCTTATTATAATATTTGAGAGTATCCACCCAGACTTTTTCCAGCGGGAAGAAAAGAGTTCCGGCACGGGAAAGCATATCATAGGTGAAGAGAGTCACGCCTGTATCGTTCCAGGATTTGTTGTAATCATAATACCATTTGTTTGTGGGGCAGTTTTTGTCATCCAGAGCGTGTTTCCAGCAGCGGGAATGGTTGGAGATCATGAGAGAATGGATGGAAAGATCCGGTTTCACACCTTCCGGGACAACGCTGTAATTCTGATAGGTCCATCCCTGGAGCAGTACATTTTTATCAAGTTCTTTTGCCCGTTTGTTCACGGCATTGATAAATTTCCAGTAACGGGTGGAAATATTTCCCTTTGCCCGTTCGGAGGGGACATCGGAAGCCAGACATCTTTTACATTCGCACCATTTTGTCCAGTCATTGTTCCCGAAGCCGATGACCACGGGTACACCGGTTCTTTTTGTTGTGACAACGACCCACTGTGCAGAGCGTTCGATCACGTCGGGGTGACTGGTGCAGGGTTGGGGTTCCGATCCGCCGTGACGGATGCGGATGCGTTTGCCGTTGATAAGAGGATAATAGTCCGGGTGTTCGGAAAAAAGCTTGATTTCGTATTCTTCCTGTTCTTTCGATGTTCTTACTTTTCCGGTCTTGGGATCCGGTATGCCTCTGTGGGTGAGAAGATAGGAGAAAACGTGTCCTCCTGCGGCAAGATCGGAACCGCGGGAAAGGTGGAAATCATTGAATTTTTTATTCTTCTGTACCCAGGCTCCGGGCATGATGGACATATTGTTTCTCATTCCCCAGTCCCAGGTTTCCCAGATGGGGCTGTTGGAGTTCATGCAGACTGTAACGATATTCCGCATGGAAAAATCTGCATTTTTCTCATATTTGCCTTCGGGTACTTTGATCAGGGATTTTACTTTATAATATTCCCCTTCCGCTCCGGGAATGAGCCAGCGGATTCCGCCGTAGCGTTTCAGGATTTCGTATGTACCAAAAAGAAGTCCTCTTCCTTTCAATGCGGAAATGGTAATGGTATTGCCTTTTGCTGTAAGACGGAATCCGTCATCTTTCAGAAAATTATCTTTTTTCAGGATCTGGAAGGTGATGACCGCTTTTCCTTTGACGGCTTTATCGGTTATGGCAGGCTTTTCGCCATTACCGATCTTCCCCAGATACAAGGCAAGTTCTTTTGCCGCATGATTCTGGACGGGACATTTTGCATCGCTTTTGATGATGATACATTTACTTTTTCCTTTTTCCATAAGCACAATATCCTTACCGGCAAGGGGTAGAATAATGGCTGTCAAAAGGATGAGACAAGCAGTTTTTTTCATTTGTTACTCCTTTTGTTGTATTGTTGTCTGCATTTTGTCATTCCGGGGTAATATACTTTGTGAAACTTGGATTTGTCAATCAAAAAAAAGGTTTTTTTGCGGAAAATACTCTTAAATTTTGCTGATAACTGTATTTTTAAAAGATTTTTATCGCATGAAAAAAGGTTTTTTACTTGAAAAGCTGTTTTGGCGAATTATTATATTAAATATTGTAAATATTCATTTTTGCCGAAAAAAAGAAAGGAATCAAAATGAAAAAAAGTATCTCAATGCTTCTCCTTGCAGCAGCATTCCTCCCGCTTATGGGGAAAGATCTCCTGCTTATGGACAAAGGAAAAAGCAGATGTGTCATTATCAAAAGTGATGCAAAATGTCCCGTACAGGATTTTGCCGCAAGGGAATTATCTCTTTTTTTAGGTAAGATCGCCAATGGGGAAAACCCTGTTATCGGGCAAAAAGCCGTCAGCGGGAAAAATGTTATCGCCTTTCAACTGCTGAAGAAAGATAACTACCTGAAAGAAGATGGCTTCCGCCTTACTGCAAAAGGAGATACTCTCACCATTTCCGCATTGAACAAACGGGGACTTCTTTACGGTGCTTATGAAGTTCTCAAACGCTATGGCGGCATCCGCTGGCTCTATCCGGGACCGGAAGGGGAATACTATAAAGTAAAACCCACCATTGCCGTTCCCGAAGGCAAATATGAACACAATCCCGATTTTCTCTACCGGAAATGGGGTGCTGTTGCCCAATCCTGGTTTTCCAGAAACTTTGATTCCTGGACCTGGGGGGTAAGAAACAATATGCGTTTTGCCGTTTCCACTTCCATCCTTTTTCACAAGATATTCCATAAAAGACTTACGGAAATGGATTTTGAGGTCTCTGCCGGTGGTCACTCTTTCGGTCCTCTGGTCACATCTACTAATGTGCCTGATCCGGTGACAGGGAAAAAGAGAACTCATAAAGAACAGCAGGCTTTTGCTGAAAAACTTTTTGCCGAACACCCGGATTATTTCCCCCTTTACAGAGGGAAACGCATGAGAAGTTTTCATGGAGGAGCTGTACCCCAGCCCTGCACATCCAATCCGGCGGTTATTGAACTGTTTGCAAAAAATATCGCCTATTTTACTGAAAATGCTGAACCTTACAGTTTGATCTATGACTTCGGAAACAATGATACGACCGCATGGTGTCAGTGCAAAAACTGTCTTGCACAGGATCCGAAAGAAGAAAAGGAACAGGGGATCGTTTCCACCCGTTACTGGCTTTTTGCCAATGCTGTTCACAAACGCGCCAAAGAACTCAATCCCAATGTACGGCTGGGCGCATGGACTTATCAGAATTTTTCTGTTCCCCCTGTGGGCGTCAAACCCGATACAAGTGTGGAACGGGTGATGCTTTCCAATCACAGACGCTGCTGGCGGCATGATCTGGATGATAAAAACTGCCCCACAAACCAATGGTATTATAAGTATAACAGAGATTGGGCGGATACGAAAGTACCTCTCTTTACCTATGAGATGAACTCCCGTTTCGGTTCTCTTTTCCTCCCCTGCGAAAAACGCTGGGTGGATACCATCAAATACTATAAAAAGAATATGCCTTCCGTTATCGGTATGCACACGGAGATCTCTCTTCCTGACGGGGATTACAATCCCAAACGTTATGATGTCGCCCGGCAGAAGACCGTCTTTAAAAGAATGTGGCAGAGCATGTATCTGGCAATGCTTTTCCACTGGGATGTGAATGCCGATTATGACACAAAATATGAAGAAGCCAATGCTTTCTATTACGGAAAAGGCTGGCAGGGCGGGATAAAAGAGTTCCGTAAATACCTTACCAAACTCTTTATGGATGCCCCCGGTTGCTGGGGATACGGGCACAGTACTCCGGTTGGAAAATTCCTGGATGTGCCGGGAGCAAAGGAAAAACTGGAAAAATATCTTGAAAGTGCTGAAAAAGCCGCCAAAAATGATCCCGATCCCAGAGCATTGAAACACGTTCAGGAAGAAAAGAAATTCTTTACGGAAACATGGGTAAAGGCTTACAATGACTATATCAACAATTTCCGTGAGATCAAAGCCTATCCCCTTATGGGGAAAATCGTCATCGACGGGAAATTGGATGAACGGGACTGGAAGAATGCGGATACCATCACCCGCTTCAAAGAAGCATATAAAAACAGTCCTGTGAAAAATCAGACTGCCGTTAAACTTGCTTATGATAAAGAGTTTATCTATGTGGGTGTGGAATGTCTGGAATCTTCTCCCGGAAAAATGCTTGTGCATGAAACCAAACATGACGGGGAAGTCTGGTATGATAACGATATCGAATTCTTCCTCAATGATCCCATTCTGGGTGCCTCCTATTTCCAGATCCTGATCAACTCCAATGGCGTTGTTTGCGACGGCTCCCGCGCTCCCGGGCAGAAAGGGCTGACTTTAAGCTGGGAGTCCGGCATTCAGGTTGCTACAAAGAAAGGCAGAGACCGCTGGTTCCTTGAAGCAAAGATCCCTGCCCGTTCCATTACAGGCAGCGTCCTTACTGCCGGAACTGTCCTCAAAATGAATGTGATGCGTAATAGAAAAGTGGAGGGGGAAAAAGGGGAAGTGACCACATGGAGCCAGGGGGAAGCCCACAGTGTGGATGTATTTCATGCTGTTTCCTTTGCTTCTCCCCGGAAAGTTTCTCCCGGAAACCGTATGGAAGTGGATACAAGATTCTGGAAGAATGGTTCTTTCAACGAAGTGGAAAAACCGGAAAAATATTACAGCCATTGGAAACTCAAAGACGGTATGAAGCCGAAAAGTTATTCTCTTTCCGGAGGTAAACAGTATGGCGGCGAACTGGAAATGCTGCTTTATCCCGGAAGTAAGGAAAATTACTTTGTAAGGTTGAAAAGCGGTTTTATCTTCCAGGAATATAAGTTCAAGGATGACAAGATCAAAGTCACTTTCCGTGTAAGAGGAAAAGGTGAGCTTTATTTTACCGTTCTGCGTTATGCCTATACCCCCAAATGGACAGGCAGAGGCAGTAAAGGGGTCGCAAAGATCAAGGTGAATTCTCCTGATTGGAAGTATGAGACCTTTACTTTTGAACGCCCCAATAAAGCGGACAAAAAAGAAGTTCACATGCTGATGATCCAGGCAGTAAAAGGCAGTGAGATCGATATAGATGATTGCTATCTTGCCGGTGTGAAATAAGAGCCTGCTGTAAAAAATAAAAAAGCCGTTATGGAAAATTTTTCCGTAACGGCTTTTTTGTTGTTGAAGGGTTGGATGCGCAGGGAGAAAAAGATGTCGTCTCTCCCACCACTTATCCGTACCTATCCGTACCCCTCCGTACCTATCCGTACTTTTTATTTACAGGGGAAACACTTGTTGCAGAAAGTTATGGTATTCTGATCCAGTTCTTTCAGTGCATTCAAAAGTAACCTGTCCCCTGTTGCAAGATAATCCTGCATAAGCAATCCTTCCACTTTGCAACGCTGTTTCAGCAACGGGAAATACTCTCTCAACAGGAATTGGGTATATTTGACCAGTCGGAAATCTCCATAGACATGGGGATATTTTTCATCCTCGGCGCAAACGGCAACAGAATGGAATTTTTTTACATTTTCCACGAGGGATTCCGCAGTATTTTCTTCCGCAAAAATAACGGTATAATACCAGCAGAAGAGTTGCGTATTGCCGGGTTCGGCATAACTCTGCCGGGGTGTGGGGGTCGCGTCAAAGGAGTCTGTACCGTGGCTGTCACTTGCTCCGATGACAGGGAAATGATTTCCTTTGAGCCGTTCTTCCATCCAGCGGATCACCTGAAAATTGTTGCTTTCATATTCAAAATTATGGAAGCCGCCAATCAATTCAAAGGCATCGAATTTTCTTCTTTTGAAAATGTTGCTTACCAACGCTTCCGGAAGAACATTTGTATAGGTTTTCCAATAGGGGTGACAATATACAGCCAATCCCCCGTTTTCCCGGATCTTATCAAATGCCCATTCGCTGGCCGCCACCTCAAAAGGATCTGCTCCTTCGATCCGGTCTTCTTCGGGGATGTTTTTCATATATCCGGCTACTTCCCTGCGGTAGGCTTCCTCATCTTCCCGGTACATGGTATTAATGCTTTTTTCAGCGGCAAAGTTGATGATATGAACGGAATTATCCGGAGTATGCACTTCTTCACCGGGATAAAGTTTGAATCCGGCACACTTTTTCCCCTCCCAGAAAGAAATGGTATCCAGAGAGGGCTGATATTGTTTATGATCGCTTATGGCGGCAAAATCAAACCCTTCTTCCCTGTATCTTGCGGCAACATACCGGGGATCCGCCTGTCCGTCAGATTTGAATGAGTGGATATGGAAATCCCCTTTATAGGGACGCAGTGAATAAAGATCTTCTTTGAGAGAATAGACTGCCGCAGCAAATTTCACGATCTTTTTTGCATAAACAGGATAGGCTTCATTCATCTCTTCAAATTCAAATTCGATGCAGAATCTGTGTTCCTGTTCTCCGGCAAAAACCATCTTGATGATAAGTTCCCCATTGGAAAGTTCCCACATGCTTTCCGGCAGAATGGAATTGGCTTTTGTCCAGTTGAAACCTTTTTCCGGATCGTCTGCCGCAACGCAATCGTGGGGGTGATAAGTGATTTTTATGGCAATTTTTTCCGCAGGAAATCTTCTGTCCGCATAACGGGGACGGATCTTTACAATACTTTCTTTACCGGAAAGAACGCTTTTGGGATATACATCAAACCAGTTCATACTTTTTTCTCCTCGTTATTATTTTTATTGCTTTTCATAATATATTTATGAAGTATGATATATGCGGCAATGACAACGGCAAGGAACAATATCACCCAGATATAGTTGCCGGAAATGATTTTTTTGCCTCTTTCCACCATTTCCATATAGGAAAGATCTTTGGCAAGGTGGGCTAAATACCAGCCGGTGAGGGCAAGGATGGCAGTCCATATTCCTGCTCCCAGTGCGGTGAAAAATGCAAATTTTTTATGGGACATTCTGGCAAGACCGGCAGGAATGGAGATCAACTGTCTTATGGCAGGGATAAGACGGCAGACAAAGGTGGTTATATCCCCGTAATCCCTGAAAACCTCTTCCGCCCGGTTGAGATTTTTTTCAGAAAGGAAGAAATATTTTCCATATTTATACAGTACGGGTCGGCCCAGATATTCGGCAAGGAAATAATTGATATAGGCTCCTGCCATACTTCCGGCAAGTCCTGCAAGGATGGCAAAAATCAGATCCGGTACAGGCATATGACAAGTCAATGCCCCGCGGTAGGCAAGGAAGCCTGCCGGGATCATTACCACTTCACTGGGAAAGGGGATAAAAGAACTTTCGATCATCATAAAGAAAAAAATCAGGAGAAAACCCCACACTGCGGCGTGAGAAGCGATCATTTCAATGTTGGAGGCAATAATTTCTGTCATAAAAAACCTTTCCTTTGGTGAAAAATTTAAAAGATGTGTTACATTAATACCAAAATGAAATTTTTCCAGTGCAAAACAGAAATAATATAAAAAAATATGGAAGGGCGTTTTATGCACAGTATTGCTTTTAATTTTTTCGGCCGTCCCATTCATTGGTACGGGATATGTATTGCGGCGGGTTTCCTTGCCGCTTTGTGCATCCTGCAATATAAACGCAACTATGCAAGGATGGATAAAGAACAGATTTTTGATATTGCCCTTATTGCCATTTTCGGCGGTATCGGAGGGGCAAGACTCTTTTATGTCATCCAGTTTTTCCATCAGTTTTCCGGGAATTTATGGAATGTATTCCGTATAGATCAGGGCGGACTTGTTTTTTACGGAGGTTTTCTTACTGCTCTTGTCATATTGTTCATCTATGCAAAAATAAAGAAACTATCCTTTGCCCGTATTCTGGATATGTATGCGCCTGCCATTGCCATCGGCCATGCTTTCGGGCGTGTGGGGTGTTTTTTACAGGGGTGCTGTTTCGGCAAACCCTGTTCCTGGGGGGTGGTTTATCCGGGAAACAGTGCTCCGGCAGAACGATTTCCGGATTATCTCTCTCCTGTAAAAAATGTGATAGAGGGGATTCCCTCTATCCCCCTTGCTCCCGTACAGCTTATTGAGGCGGCGGGAAATATCGTATTGTGCGTTTTTCTGCTGAAACTTTTCAAGTATGTAAAAAAGACCGGGCAGATCGCCGCGGCATACTTTGCCATGTACGGGATCATGCGTTTTCTTCTGGAATTTTTCCGTGGCGACCATACAGATACGATCCTGGGAGTGACGCCCTCGCAGTTTATCGGATTATTTATTATGCTCCCCTGCGGGCTTATCTGTTATCTCTGTTTCGGAAAATACGGGAAAGATGCCGTAACAAATGAGGATTTGAAAGGCGCATTTACCTTCCATTTTTTCAACAGGAAAAAAGATGCAGCAGAATAATATGGAAGAAATAGAAGAAAAAGAAAATATCTTTCTGTGTATCCCCGCTTCTTTACACAAGGCGCGGATAGATGCTGCGTTGGCTGCTCTTCTTCCGGATCATTCACGATCTTCTTTGCAGAAATATCTGAAAAACGGATTTGTGGAACTCAATGGAAAGACCTGCGGAAGCAATAAGACTCCGGTAAGTGAGAATGATACGGTAAAAATAACTTTTCCCGCCGTGAGGGAGAATAGTTCTCTGCCGGTCGGGGGGGAGGATATTGCGCTGGATATTCTTTATGAAGATGAAAGTATGCTTGTTGTCAACAAGGCAGCGGGGATGGTTGTGCATCCTGCCGCCGGCAACTGGTCGGGTACTCTTGTAAATGCCCTTGCCGGTAAATACCCCTCACTGGGAGATGAGTTTGCCGGTATGGACAGTTCCCGGCCGGGGATCGTTCACAGGCTGGATAAAGATACTTCCGGCTGTCTGGTCGTGGCAAAAAATCCCGAATCTCTCTACAAAATTGCCGGAGCATTTCAGGATAAAAATGTAAAAAAGACCTACTATGCCATCGTCTGCGGACATTTGAAAGAGAAAAAAGGCGAGATCATCAATCTGATAGGACGCCATCCTGCAGACAGAAAAAAAATGGCTGTCGTACAGAAAAACGGCAGGGAAGCCATTACAAGATATGTGGTCATTGCCGAAGGAGTGGATCATGAGGGGAGAAAAGCAAGTCTCGTAAAAGTCCGCATCCTTACCGGAAGGACCCATCAGATCCGTGTCCACATGGCATTCCTGGGACATCCTGTAGCCGGAGACAGTACCTATGGCGGGGCAAAAAAGATTCCGGAAAAAAGACAGATGCTCCATGCAAAAAAACTTGTTCTGCCTCATCCGGTAAGCGGGGAAATGTTGGAAATATCCTCTCCTTTTCCGGAAGATTTTATAAAATGTGCAAAAAGCTTCTTTCCTGATCTGCCGCAATAAAAAAATGCCTTGCAATTTTGAAGAAAACAGTATATATTATCCAGCATAAAAAATCAATAATTTTGAAAGAAAGGAAAACAAATGAGTATTGATTTGGAAAAATTTGATAGTTTTGATGCGGAAGTCCGCAGTAATGTTCTGAAAGCATTTGCCGCAGAATATGTGGGAAAAGATGTGAAAGAGATTCCGGACAACAATATGCACTGTCATACTTTCTATTCCTACAATGGTTACGGATATTCTCCCGCCCATGTGGTTGCCATTGCAAAGGAAAAAGGTTTTTTTGCTACAGGAAAGGTGGATTTTGATGTGCTGGATGGTCTGGAAGAATTTCTGGAAGCAGGAAAAATCCTTAATGTGCGTACCTGCGGCGGCGTGGAAAGCCGTGTTGTGATTGGCGAAATGCTTGATGAAGTCATCAACTCTCCCGGCGAACCTGGTATCGCCTATCACCTGGGAGTCGGTTTTACTTCTGAAACACTTCCTGCCAAAGCCGCAGAATATCTTGCAAAAATGAAAAAAGCAGCTTCCGACCGTACATTCGGGATCGTCCAGAAAGTCAATCCCGCTCTTGCGCCTGCTTCTCTGGATTTTGAAAAAGATGTTCTTCCCCTTACCCCTGCAGGCAATGCCACTGAACGGCATGTTTGCGCAGCTTACGCCGCCAAAGCGGAAGAACTCTTCCCCTGTGAAGAAAAGAGAGCAGCTTTCTGGGCTGAAAAACTTTCCCTTGATCCTGCCAAAGCAGCCGCTCTTGTGAAAGATACAGTGAAACTGCAAGGGGAGATCCGCTCCAAAATGATGAAAAAAGGCGGCCCCGGTTATGTGCCTGCCGATCCTGCCTCTTTCCCCCGTATCGAAGATATGAATGAGTTCACCCGTTCCTGCGGTGCGATCCCCTCCATTGCCTGGCTCAATGGGGAATCCGACGGCGAAAAAGATCCGGAAAGACTGCTGGATCTGCATGAATCCAAAGGGGCTGCGGCATTCAATCTTATCCCCGACCGTAACTGGAACTTTGCCGATCCTGCCGTCAAAGCCGCAAAAGTAGAGAAAATGCACGCTATCCTTGACGCATGTATCAAGCGGGATTTCCCTGTATTTGCCGGTACGGAACTGAATGCTTACGGTCAGAAAATCGTGGATGATTTCTCTGAACCGGCTCTGGCAAAATATATGGATGAATTTAAAAACGGTGCCGCTCTCCTTTCCGCTCATACCATTCTTGCTCCCAGAGGGGCAGGGTATTTGAGTGCCTGGGCAGAAAAGAATTTCGCAACAAGAAAAGAGAAAAATGCTTTCTTTGTGAACTTCGGTAAGAAGATCCTGCCTGCTGCCGGAGCAAAACTGTATGGGGATCTTTCCAGTATGACTCCGGAAGAGATCCTTGCGCTTGCCGGTGCCTGATAAAAAATCCTCCGGTAAAGTCTGCCGGAGGAAAAATTTTTTTCTGTATACAGATGAAAGAGGGATTTTTTCTTTATCTTGTCCAGAGAGGATTGCTTGCATTTTTCACATTGTTTGTGATCCTCTTTGCCAGTTATTTCCTTATGCGCCTTGCGCCGGGAGATCCCTCGAAAAGCACTATGCTGGGGGAGGGGAAGGACTCTCTTGCCAGTGACCGCAGTGAATTAGGCAATTTTTCCGTGTTACGGGAGAAACTTCATCTGGATAAACCTGTGATCGTCGGGTTTTATTTCTGGCTGAAAAATGTCTGCAAAGGGGATTTCGGAGAGTCTGTGGCGGTGGATAAGGGCAAAGATGTGTTTTCTCTTATTCTGGAACACCTGCCAAGTACTTTAAAACTGAACTTCCTTGCCTTACTTCTTACTTACGCTTTTGCTGTTCCTCTGGGGATTTTTTCCGCTGTGAAAGAAGGAGGAAAGTTTGATAATGCCGTGAGTATTTTCCTCTTTTTTCTTTTTTCCCTTCCTGTATTATGGAGTGCCCTTATGTTGCAGGCACTTTTCTGCAAAGGGGGGCTTTTTCCTGTTTTCCCTTTGAAAGGATTGGCGCCGGCAGTGATCGCCGGGGCGACCACCTGGGAAATAGCCGGACGGACTCTCTTATATTATGTATTGCCAGTGATATGTTTAAGTTACACTTCTTTTGCCGCATTGGCAAGGTTCTGCCGTTCCGGGATGCTGGATGTGATCAAAGAAGATTACATCCGTACTGCCCGCAGTAAAGGAGTGGGGGAATTTTCCATTATCTGGCATCACGCTTTGCGCAATGCTGTTATTGT
Organism: Lentisphaeria bacterium; assembly: GCA_017629515.1. Lineage (GTDB taxonomy): Bacteria > Verrucomicrobiota > Lentisphaeria > Victivallales > UBA1829 > RGIG5327. The sequence goes on from JAGBXB010000091.1 coordinate 12,361, forward strand.
TATGATCACCCTTTTTGCCGGATTGCTCCCTTCTCTTATCGGCGGAAGTATTCTTGTGGAGTATATTTTCAACATTCCCGGAATGGGGTCATTATCCATGATGGCATTGAGCAGCAGGGATCTGCCTCTGATGATGGCACTTTTTACCATCAGCGGTTTTCTTACTCTTACCGGGATCTTTATTGCCGATATCCTTTATGTCCTTGCCGATCCGCGTATCGACTTTAAAGGACGGTTGTAAAAAAACAGGAAAAAATATGATATTTTTTATTTTTCATTGAAAAATTCTCACAGTTATCCCGTAATTTTTCAAAAAACAGATATTTTTGCCATGTTTGAGTGTGAAAAAATTGATTTTTCAAAAAGTGATTTTGTCAGATTTCCATAAAGAGACAGTATGAGTAAATATCATAACGGAGAATAAAAAAGCCCCATCGGACGCGTTGGAACCCAGCCCCGGGTTTTAACCCGGGGGGGTATATATTGATAAAATGATTTTCAAGTCCCGTAGGGACGCAGGAAAAATACCATCTGGCTACAGATGAAAATGTATAATTTATGATTATTTTCTGCGAGGGTGCAGAATAACTTTGCAACAGCTTTTTTCCTGCGTCCCTCCGGGACTTTTTTCGTGGGGGGATACATGATATACCCGGGGTTAAAACCCCGGGCTGAATTCTATCGTCCCTACGGGACTTATCCTGTAC
>JAGBXB010000092.1 GCA_017629515.1 Lentisphaeria bacterium
GCCCGGCGGGTAGGGACCTGTAAGGGACCGTACCCCCGGGTAGAAGTACAAAACAAAAAAACAAGCTCTGAAAGAGCGGCAGATGGGACAGACATTTCACCTTCTGCCGCTCTTTCAGAGCTTGTGTTATTTCAACATATTTACCAGGGGCTGCGATCCTGCGGCTCTTTCAGAGCCTTCTGCCCTTACAGGGCATATTCCTCAAAAGATATATTTGAGAAACTCTGATTTATTTGAATATTTACCAAACTTTTTTCATCTTTTGAGCAGACACAATGAAAAAATCCATCGTACTTTTGCAACACCCCCCATTTTCCCCAAAAAAAAACATCCTCCGGCATGGAGGATGGGGAAAGATTTCCTTACTTCTTTTTGAGAATGGAATCAAAAGCATTCAGACGGTCATTGAAATAATCCAATGCGGAAATGACCGGCTCTTTTGTGGTAAAGTCCACACCGGCATCCTTCATAATATCCAGAACATCTTTGGAGCCTCCCGCTTTCAGGAAGTTGAGATAAGGTTCTGTATTGCCTGCAAGGATATTTCTTGACAATGCAACGGCGGCAGAAAAACCTGTGGCATATTTATATACATAGAAACTGCGGTAGAAATGGGGGATCCTTGACCATTCCGAAGAAATCAGACGATCCGCTTTCAGTGCTTTGCCGTGATAGAAAGTATTAAGATCCCAATAAATTTCTTCCAGTTTATCTGCTGTAAGCGGGATCCCTTTTGCCGCATTGTCATAAATGGCTCTTTCAAATTCCGCAAACATGGTCTGCCGGTACAAGGTAGCCCTTGCTTCATCCAGAAGCTGATTGAGCAAGTATGCCCGGACAGTATCCGAGGGGGCGTTTTTCATCAGATATTCATGCAGCAGTATCTCATTGGTGGTGGAGGCAACTTCCGCAACAAAGATCTTGTAATATGCATAATGATAGGGCTGATTGGCATGGGAAAGGTAACTGTGGATGGAGTGCCCCAGTTCATGTGCCAGAGTGGAAACGCTTGTAAGATTGCCTTTGAAACTCATAAGGATATAAGGCATACTTCCGTAACAGCCGCTGGAATATGCGCCGGAACGTTTGCCCCGGTTTTCCTCAACATCCATCCACTGTTCTTTAAAGGCTTTTTCCGCAATAAGACTGTACTCTTTCCCCAGCGGGGCAAGGGCTTCTTTCACATATTTGACTGCCTCCTGCCATGTTACGGAAAAATCACATTCCGGGATCAGGGGATTATACATATCATACATATCCAGTTTTTTCAAGCCCAGCTCTCTTGCACGTATGGACATATATTTATGCAGAAAAGAAATTTTGTCATGGACGGCATCAATAAGGGAATCATAGACACTTAACGGGATATTATCGGAAAAAAGGGAGGCACTTCTGGCACTTTCCATGTTCCGCAGTTCCGCAGAAAGAATATTTTTCTTTGTATTGGCGTACAGAGTCGAAGCAAGTGTATTACGGAAAGAGTGATATACTTTATAAAGGGAGTTAAAGGCACTTTTCCTTACTTTGCGGTCGGGGGACTGCATAAGGGTTATATAGTTGCTGTGGGTTACTTCCACCTTTTTCCCGTCAGAATTTTTTATGGCAGGGAAACGCAAGTCCGCATCATTGAAAGCGGAAAAGACGCTGGAAGCGGTATTGAGGACATTTCCGCTTCTTGCAAGGATCTTTTCTTCCGGAGCGGAAAGGATATGGGGGCGGTATCTTGCTTCATTATCCAGTGAGCGTTTGTAAAAGGCAAGAACGCGATCACGGCGGAAAGACTCAAACTTTGCCTCATCCATTGCCAGTAATTCCGGGGAAAACCATGCGCACTTTGCAGAAAAAACTGCGGCCTTTTCACTGATGCGGTCAAGGCGGGATTTATTTACGCTGTCCGCTGTATCTTCATCACTTTTCAAATGGGCGTAAGTATAAAGGCGGTCAAGAACGATCTCAAAATCATCGGAGGCTTTATAAGCGTCAAAGAGGGTTTGTGCAGATTCGGAAAGTCTGCCTTTATAAGCAAGGAATTTTTCCAGTTTTTCTTCCAGAGTGGCAAATTCCTTTTCCCATTCTTCTGCATTTTTATATAATTTTGTAAGATCCCAGCTTAATTGGGGATCCACTTCGGAGCGGTTTTTGATTTTTTCCATTTTTTATCCTTTCTTTATGAGGACTTTTGAAATTACCTTTTTATCTTTTTCCATTACTATATACTGTGAACTCTTTTTTTACAAGGGGGAAATGCAGGGAAAAAACATTGATCCCCTATTGAAAAGTGAGAGAAAAATGGTATATTAGAGGTGATATATAAGTATAAAAGAGAAAGGGCATATTATGGCTGTATATGATTTTCAGAAAGAATGGAATAATAAAGAGGGGGAATGTGTCCCCTATACAGGAAAACCTTTTTTGAACAAAGCAGAGGATTTTCATTTCGCAATTATTGCCGACCGGGGCGGAAGTGAAAGAAAAGGCTTTTTCGGAGATACCATGAAAGCCCTGAATTTGTTGAGACCGGAATTTACCATTTGCGTCGGGGATCTTATTGAGGGGTGTTCCGGGCTTTATACCAGCAGAGAGGAAACGGAAAAGATCCTGAAAGAACAGAGCGATGAACTGGAAAATTTTATCGGTACTCTGGATATGAGATTTTTCTATGTGGTGGGAAATCACGATATTTTCCTCGGCTGGCCCGGCAAGACCATCGGTCACGAAACAAGCAAGGCGGAATGGCTGAAACGCCACGGAAAAAATACCTATTACGATTTCATGTATAAAAACTGTCACTTTGTTTGTCTGGATTCCATGGACGGCAGAGATGGCAGAGTACCGGTACAGGGTATTACCGATGAGCAGTATGAATGGGCTTTGCATACTATTGAAGCGCATTCCGATGCCCGCTGGACTTTCCTTTTTGTTCACATGCCCATTGACTGGACAAGTGACAAATGGCTGGCTTTTGAACGGAAGATCAATTCAATCAATTATACCCTTTTCTGCGGAGACTGGCATAATCATGTGAAAGCCGTCCGTCACGGGAAAAATTACTATATGCTGGGTACTTGCGGCGGCGGATTCGATAAAGGGGTGACAAGAGATGATCTGCGGTACGGGATCATGGATTCTGTTACATGGGTGACTGTTACAGACAATGGGCCGGTAGTAGCCAACTTGCAGCTTTCCGGCATCCACGGCGACGAGATCCAGAGATGCAGTACCACAATGGGATGGATCGAAACGCCTCTGGATTATCCGGATCACAAAAGCATCAATGACGGGTTTGATGCCGAAGGCGTTGGCGACGGCAGTTACGACTGGCATTTCCGTCATGCCATGATTTTGCGTAATGATGCCATTGTGGTCAAACCGGATGTGGTCATTGCCGGCGATGGCATTATCCACCGTTGGGGCGGTTTCTGGTGGTACGGGGATAAAATGTATCCGCGTCCGCCGGAACTGGATACAGAATTTTTCAACAGTCACAAAGTATTGAATATGGGCTTTATCGGAGATAAAAATGAAAATCTCCTTTGGCGCATACGCCACGGGGAACTGGAAGAGACAAGTCCCCGGTACATTATTCTGCATATCGGAAGTGAAAATCTCAAAGGGGGGGAAAGCGCGGAAAATACCGTACAGGGGATCCTGCGCAATGTGAAAGCATTGAGAAATGCTGCTCCGGAGGCGGCAATAAAAGTTCTCGGACCATTGGAAGAAGTTCCGGAAAGAAAAAGTGTAAACGCTCTTTTGCGTCAAATTCTTGCCGGAGAAAAAAATGTGGAATTCCTGGATCTCAAAGAACAGTATGAAAAAGGCGGGACAGCTTCTCTGGAAGAGTATTTCCTCTCCGATATGAAGAAAAATCCTCTTTTTTCCTGATAAAAGGGCTTTTTCCAAACCGGATGCCTTGTAAAAAAGGACAAAAAAGAGTATATTAGAGCCGTAACAGCAGGCAAAGGAAGATTTTATGGATAACAAACTATCAAAAGCATTGGCGGAACGCACTCTCATCTTTGATGGTGCGATGGGTACAGAGTTATATAAACGTAATTTCTTTATCAATACCTCTTTCGAGAGTCTCTCTCTTTCTTCCCCTGCTGTCATCAAAGAGATCCATGAAGCCTATAAGGAAGCCGGGGCGGAAGTATTGACCACCAATACCTATTGTGCCAATTTTCCCCAGCTCAATAAGTTTCTTCTTGGCGACAAGGTAAAAGAGATCAATGCAGCTTCTGTGGCTATTGCAAGGGAAGTTGCCGGAGAGGAGCTTCTTGTTGCCGGTTCGGTAGGCCCTGTGGGGGAACATCTTGCAGAGGATGCCAAAGGAGAGCCTGCAAGGATCGTAGAGTATCTTTATGAACAGATCTCCGCCCAGAAAGAAGCCGGAGTGGATTTTCTTCTTTTTGAATCTTTGCGTCATCCCGGCGATCTGGAAGCGGTATTGCTTGCCATGAAAGAATTTCCTTTTCTGCCCTTTGTTACAAGTTTCGCGCTGGATTCTGCCGATCCTGCTCTTTCCGCAGAAAAAGTGCTTTCTCTTATTTCCAGAGCCTCTGTTGCTGAAAAATGCCCGGATGCCATTGGATTGAACTGCGGTATCGGGCCGGAAGGGATGCTTACAGCTATGGAGATCATTCTTTCCAAATGTACTCTCCCCCTTATAGCCCAGCCCAATGCGGGTATGCCGAAAAAAGTGGATAACCGTATGATCTATATGTGCAGTCCGGAATACTTTACAACTTACGCTATCCGTATGCTCAATCTGGGGGCAAGAGGGATAGGGGGATGCTGCGGGACAGGGCCGGAACACATTAAAGATATGGCAAGAAGTGTCAAACCCCTTGCCAGAGCTTCCGGAAGTGCTTCCCATGTTTATTCCGTAACAGAAAATGAGAATAAAACTCCTGTTCTGGAAGAAGCCCCCCTGGCAGAACGCTCTTCTTTCGGGGCAAAATTGAAAGAAAGAAAATGGATCACCAATATTGAGATCACTCCCCCCATGGGGTACTCTCTGGAAAAGACCATCAAAAATGCCCGTCTTTGTGCGGAAAATGGTTTTGATGCCGTGAATATCCCTGACGGTCCCCGTGCCAGTTCCCGTATTTCCGCTATGGTGGCGGCGTACCGGATCAAACAGGAGGCAAATATAGATGTGATATTGCATATCTGCTGCCGGGATAGAAACCTTATCGGATTGCAGTCGGAACTTTTAGGTTGTGCCGCTCTGGATATCCATAATCTTCTTTTCATAACCGGTGACCCGCCGAAACTTGGCAATTATCCCTTTGCTTCCGGGGTATTCGATCTGGATTCTATCGGGATGCTGAAAGTGCAGAAAAATCTGAATTGCGGTATAGATATAGGCGGAAAATCCATTGGGGAAAAGACCTTTGCCGTTTCCGGGGCAGGGGCAGACCCCAATGCTATCGATATGAAAAGGGAGATCCGCCGTACACAGGAAAAAATCGATGCCGGAGCGGAATTCATCACTACCCAGCCGGTTTTTGATATTGAACCTCTTTTACGCTTTATTGATGCTGTACCGGGTTTGGCAGAGATCCCTGTCATTGCCGGGATCTGGCCGCTTGCCAGTTACCGCAATGCGGAATTTATGCGTAATGAAGTACCCGGAGTGGTGGTTCCCGATTCCGTTATGGAACGGATGAGAAAAGCCGATACAAAGGAAGCGCAGAAAGAAGAGGGGATCGCCATTGCCAGAGAAGCGGTGGAAGCCATCCGGGGGAAAGTTGCCGGCGTACAAATAAGCGCACCGTTCGGAAATGTGAATACAGCAGTAGCCGTTATAAAATAAACAGACCTTGCATCATATAAAAAGGAGTAAAAAAGATGACAAAAGAATTCGCAAACGATCTTGACCGTTTGAGTTACGCTCTGGGAATGAATATGGGCGAACATGTGGCAACACTGCCTATGCACGTCGATCCCCAGATGGTGCTGGATGGTTTCACCGACTTCCTTACAAGCAAACCTGCTCTCTCCCCCGATGATTATGGAAAATCCATGCGGGAATTGCAGCAGAAATTGCAGGAAGCCGCCAAAGAACATGCCGCAAAAGCTGCTGAAAAAAACAGTGCCGCTGAAAAAGAATTTCTTGCTGCAAACAAGGCAAAAGAGGGCATCAAAGAAACTGCCAGCGGACTTCAGTATGAAGTTCTTTCCGAAGGTACCGGAGCAAAACCCGGCCCCACCACCAAAGTCAGAGTGCATTACACAGGGAAACTGCTCAACGGTCAGGTTTTTGACAGTTCCGTACAGCGCGGCGAACCTGCGGAATTCGGTTTGAATCAGGTTATTCCCGGTTGGACGGAAGGTTTGCAGCTTATGGCAGAAGGGGCAAAATACCGTTTCTACATCCCCTCCCGTCTTGCCTACGGTGAACGCGGTGCACCCGGAGCGATCCCTCCCAATGCCGCTTTGATCTTTGATGTGGAACTTATCAAAGTTCTCTGATCAGAATAAAGAGATGACTCCCGGCAGATCGTACGGGAGAAAGAATGAATGAGTCCTGAAAACGGGGCTCATTCTTTTTTTGTCTGAAAAAGTACAAAAAAGCTGGGATCTTCACAATATCCATAGGAAGATCCCGGCAAAAAAAGGTCGTTTCAAAAGGAAATATTTATTCCTCAAAGACCAGAAGAGAATAACCGTCAAAACGGGGAACTGTTACATTGCAATAGCCGTCTTTGATCTCAAAGGGAAGAACTTTTCCATTGGGGGCAAGATAGACTTTATTGATCTTCTTCCCGTCCACTTTCAAAGAGATTTTTGCATCAATAACCGTGATGCGGTCTTCTGCAATAATGGCATTACAGCGTTTTTCCGGGCAATAGGCAAGAAGATGTACCATGCGGTAAGAATCTTTCTGCTGGACAAAGGCTCTGGAAAAACTGGGCATATTTTCCGTTTTCAAAATCGGGGTACTGTGCAATTCTTCCATGATTTTGCGGATAAGTTCACGCAATTCTTTGGGTGCATGGGATGCGTAACCGGCAAAAAGATTTCCGGCAATGTAAACAACTTTCCCTTTCTGCACTACAAAGGGATCTTTTGTTGCTCCTTCCGGCGGCAGATAGAAATTGCCTCTCAAACCGTCCCATTGCCCATTGACATAAGGCTTGGCGCAATACATTTCCACCTTTGCCCCTTCGGAAGCTTCCACCTGTGTTCCGTCGGCATAGAGAGATAAAAACATATCCGGCAGAGTTTCAGCAAATTTTCCGGCGGGAACAAAATAAAGGGGATCGTAAGGAATTTTTCCCACATATTTTACCGGCCAGTCTTTCACAGGAAATTCTTTGCCGTTTTTCAAAAGTGTGGAGGAGCCCGACGCAATGACGGAACCGCCTCTGGCAATATGTTTCTGGAGTTTCTCAACCATGGAGGGAGTGAATACTGCATCATCGGGGATGATGAGAAGTGAGTATTTATCCCAGGAAACAAAGTCGGTAACAAGGTCAAACTGAACTTTCAGTTCATCCAGCATCCTTACTGCGGCAGGAACAGATCTTAACGGGCTCGCCGGATAGTAATGGCGGTTGTAACGGGGATAGACGATGGCCACATCCACTTCGTTTTCTGCGTGGAGACTCCATTTGTCATACTGCCGGACATTGTCATAGACCTCCCGGATACGGTCGAAAACAGGAAGATCCAGATCTCCTCTGGGATGATAGTGGCCTCCGATATCCGGTCTCTGACCGTTTGCCACACCGTAAAACATATCATATTCCAGGGCCTGGGCTGTACGCAATCCGCCAAAATCGCCCCAGGCATTGAATCTGCCCGTCATATTGAGAACGCTTTTATCTTTTCCTGCAATGGTACGCATGTAATGAGCGCAGGAGGGGAGGCAGTCATATCCCCAGCCGCCGGTGGGCAGACATTCACATTCCAGATGGCTTTCCAGATCTGTGACCTCTTCAAAGGGACGGCCGTTGAAGAACAGAAGGGAATCCGGTTTGATTTTCCGGATCGCTTCTGTAAGCATACGGCACATCCTGTCACAGGAAAAATGGCTGAAATCCCTTACGCTGGCAGGATCGTTCCAATCATAGCCTTTTTCTTTCATTTCTGCCACGCACTGGGGGCATACGCAATCGGAAGCACCCAGGCAGTCAAAGAAAAAGCCGTCAAAATCATAATTTTGAGCCAACTCCACTGCCATATCCCGCAAATGACCGCCGAAACGGTTGTAGCAGACCTGATGATAAAAAGGACTTCTTTTGTTTCTTTCCCGTGCCGCAGGATCCAGGGGAACATCGCTCCACTGGGGATTGGCAAGGGTTTCCTCTTCGCTCAAATGTCCGTTGAAATAGAGACTCAAACGGATGTTTTTGCGTTTGCAGGAGTCGCAGAGCTTGCCGATGAGGTCATAGGTAAGGGAGGGATGCCGGGTGCCGATTTCCGTATTGTAATAGGCATTTCCCTGATTACAGCGGGCGTGAAAAGTGAGGAAATCCACACCGCAGGATTTTACCTGATCTGTAAAGGCTTCCACATCAAAATTTTTTCCCACATCCGGATTGGTCGCAAGGGTGTGGAAATCGTAAAAAAGTGCATAATCAAAAATTGCCATTTTCCTATCCTTTTTCTTGATTGGTAGATTTGTGTACTGCTAATATACCCCACGATTTTTTCTTTGCAAGTAACTTGTACTTTTTTGTAAGGAAAAACTTGATTTTTTTTGTATGGTAAATATATTAAAGGAGAGAATTGCAAAAGTCGGTCACTTTCCGTACTGACGGACTTTTGAAATTCCCTCAAAGAAAAATAAAATTATAAAATGAGGTTTTTTATGCGGATCATGTTTGTTATAACGGAACTGACTCCGGCGGGAGCGGAAAAAATCGTTTCCACTCTTGCAGCTTTCTGGCAGGGAAAAGGAGAAAAATGCCTTGTGCTTTCCCTTATGCCGCCGCCGGAAAAGGGGTTTACTTCTGTTGTGGAAAAACTGGAAAAGTCCGGTGTGGAGATTCTTTTTTTATACGGAAAAAGTTCCCTCAAAAGTTTCCTCCCCCTTATTTTCAAGATCCGTAAAGCAATAAAAAATTTTGGGCCGGATGTGATCCATGCCCATTTGATCCATCCTTCCCTCCTTTGCCGTTTCGGATGTCTTTTCAATTCGATCCCTCTTGTGAATACGGTTCATATCGCAGAGAAGAGAAAAGGAAAAAAATACTTCTTCCTTATGGATCTTCTTACCTCTTTCCGGTGTGATATCTATACGGCAGTATCAGAAGCCGCAGCCCGTTTTCAGGAAAAAATGTGTCATTTCCCCAAAGGGAGGATCCTGGTACTTCCCAATGGCTCTGATGCAGTCCACCCTGCGGCTGCTTCCCTGTTGGAAGAAAAGAAAAAAGAGTGGGAGCTCACGGATTGCGATTTTGTTGCCGGAGCAGCCGGACGGCTGGATTATCAGAAAGGATATGACCTTTTTCTTGCAAGTATCCCTTTTATTGCGGAAAAATTGCCGCAGAACAAAAAATGTGGTTTCCTTTTTATGGGCGAAGGCCCTTACGGAACTCTTCTGCGGGAAAAAGCGGAAGAATTGAATAAGCAATATAAAAATATCCATATCGTTTTCCCCGGATTTCTGGAAAACGCCTCCTCTTTCCTTCCTTTACTGGATCTCTTTCTCATGCCGTCAAGGTATGAGGGATACGGGCTGGCTCTGGCGGAGGCATTTTCCCTGGGGATACCGGCATTAAGTTCCCGGGTGGATTCCCTGCCGGAAGTTTGCGGATATTTTCCCGGACATTTTCTCTATTGTGACCCGGAAAATACGGAAGAAACGGCGGAAAAGTTTTTACAGGCTCTCTCTCTGGAAAAATTTCAGGGGAAAATCATTTGTTCCCATGAGGAAATGTGTCTTGAATATATGAAACTATACAAAAAATTATTGGAAAACGGAGATTAAGATGTATAAAAACGAACTGGATACCCCGTCTCTGATTCTTGACCTTGACCTTTTTGAAAGAAATCTTATTCTGATGCGGGATTTTGCCGCTGCCCACAATAAAAAACTGCGGCCTCATGCCAAGACCCACAAATGCCCCCATATCGCCAAAAAGCAGATGGAAGCAGGGAATTGTGCCGGGATCTGCGCTGCCAAACTTTCTGAAGCGGAAGTGCTTGCTTCCTCCGGTATCAATGATATTCTCATTACTTCCCCTGTGACCGCTCCGTGGAAGATCACAAAACTGGGGGTTTTGAATAAAAAGATCTCCTCTTTGAAAGTTGTGGTGGATAGTTTTGAACAGATGGAACTGTTGGCAAATGAGGCTTCCTGTGACAACCCTATGCATATCCTCATTGATGTCGATCCGGAAATGGGCAGAACCGGTGTAAGTTTTGAAGACGCCCCCGCTCTGGGGCGGATGGCGGCCAATTATCCCTCCCTTGTGCTTGATGGTGTCCAATGTTATGCCGGTCACTTGCAGCATATCCATTCTTATAAGGAACGGGCAGAAGAAAGCTGCCGCCTGATGAAAAAAGGGGCGGAAGTATTCCATATCCTGAAAAAAGAGTTCCCCGCATGCCATATTTATACCGGCGGCGGTACTGGTACAAGTCCGGCGGATATGCAGATAAAGGAACTTACCGATATTCAGGTCGGTTCTTACTGCATGATGGACTCCGAATATCTTGCAGTGGAGCATGGCGGACCGGCATTCTTCCCGGCTTTGAAGATCCGTACAAGTATCATTTCCGCCCACAGAAAAGGGGAGGCGACACTTGATGCCGGAACAAAGTCCATTTATGTAACGCCATCTGCGCCGCCTCTTGTGATCCGGAATGGAAAAATCTGTAAGGAATTTTCCTACTCCTGGGACTATGGAGATGAACACGGACACCTTTTCTTTCCGGAAAATATTAAATTCAAAAATGGCGACATTCTGGAAATGATCGTTTCCCATTGCGACCCCACCATCAATCTTTTTGATATCCTTTATGTGGTGAAAGGGGAGGAAGTTGTCGCAAAATGGGATATTGCTTTACGGGGCTGTGTCCGGTAAAGGAAAACAGAAACTTTGTTTCTCTTCCGCATCTTTCAGAATCATATCTCTGACAGAGATTTTCTGTAATTTAAAACACAAAAAATCCGTCCCTGCAAAGCAAAGACGGATTAAATGTGAATCCAAAACCGGTTGCAAAAATTATTTTGCGATGATCCCGCGGATACCGAATTTTTCAGCAATTTCAAGATATTTTGCATGATTTTCTTTTGCAAGATACTTGAGGAGGCGTTTACGACGGCTGACAAGAGCCATCAGACCGCGACGGGTGCTGTTGTCATGTTTGTTGACGCGCATGTGTTCGGTAAGTTCCGCAATCCGCTCGGAAAGCAGAGCGATCTGAACTTCCGGAGAACCGGTGTCACCCTCTTGACGGGCGAAATTCTTTACAATCTCTGTTTTTTTGGCTTTTTCCATTTTTATATTTCCCTGATTTTTTTAGCGAAGACAGTATATAATTTACCCCCGTTTTTCCTTTTTGCAAGATACTTGAGGAGGCGTTTACGACGGCTGAC
>JAGBXB010000093.1 GCA_017629515.1 Lentisphaeria bacterium
CTATACCAATACAGCCACAAATGGGGCAGTCATCGATGCTGATGGCGCAATCAGTGTAAATAAAGCCGTATTCAACAGCAATAATGCTGCAAATGTCCTTGATTCCACTGATTCTGTAACCGTTACAGGCAGTACCTTCTCTGAAAATACTGCTACTGAATCTGTGATCAACGGTGTAACCGATGTCAGTATCACAGACAGCACATTCTCCGGAAATGATGCAACTGGCGTATTCATTGACGCAATGGGCGATGTAAGCGTGAAGAACAGCACATTCGATAAAAATGCGGCCGGCAATTCTCTCATCGAAACCATTGGTGCCGTGATCGTTGAAAACAGTACTCTTAACAGCAATACTGCAACAGATAAGATCATCAATGCTCACGACGCAGGTTCTTCCGTAACAGTGACAAACAGCACCATCAGTAATAACACTGCCGGTTCTTCTGTGATCTACGGTAATGACAAGGTCTTTGTGGCAGACAGTGCCCTGAATAACAATGGTGGTACTGCTGCGGTTGCCGGTGGAAATGTGGCAATCCTCTCCACCACCATTGCAGATACCGAAGGAACAGGTACAGTCAAAGTGGATGCTGGAAACAATGCTTACATCCTCAACTCCACCATTGCCGACAAATCTGATGATGCCGGCAGCCTGGTGGAAGCTGACGGGACAGCTTATATCCATAACAGTATCGTGGTTTCCAATGATGATACTGCGAAGGTTGTGGATGGTGCTTATGAAGCTGCATACTCCATCATGAGTAATAAAGGTTCCGGAAACTACGTTACCAGCTACTACTCTTATGATAAAGCCTTTGCTGATCATAAGATTAGTGCAGACGGCATGCTTGTGCCCGTGGATACCATTGCTGAAAGACGCGGTTCTTTCACCATGTACTCTGTCAATGAAGATGGTACATTGAATGTCTCCTACTCCGACAGATACAATAATGATGTTATCTCAACAGGCAACTATTACAACCCGCTTGTGGATCAGGCCTGGACAGTAATGACTGATAAAGCCCCTGAGAATGGTAAAGTTATCCGTTATACACCCGGAGTACAGTACTTCACCATGCCCGGTGTGGGTGCATACTGGAGCGGCAACTACTCTGTGGATTACGGACCCGGATTGAATACGGATTACTTTGATCCCTCCTTCAATGGGGAACTGGATTACTATGGTAAGAACAACTTCCGGACTACCGTTTCCGCTCTCCCCGCAGGTCTCATGGATGATGACCGCAGAGCAATGCCCTCTGTGGATGAATTCGATTCCTCCATCAATAGCGGCATTACTTCCGGATTCCGTGTGACCGAACGCGCTGATATCGGGGAAATGCTTACTTCCGAAGAGTACATCAGCGAAACAGTCAATGCTCCGCAGGATGAACTTGACGGCGAGTATTATATGACTCCCACAACTGCTGACGGCGTACCTGTGGCTCCTGAAACAGCCGCAGAAGCGGATGAAGCGGAAGAAGCAGATGCTCTGGAAGAAACTCTGGCAGAAATCACCGACAGTATCGGGGAAACTGTGGAGAAAGTAGCATCCCTCTTCAAACATGCGGATGTCTTTAAGGACGACTTTGATAAAGCTCTGGAAGAACTTCTGGACATCAAAGCATAAGATCTGCCTGCAAGGCAGAAGTATGGGGAAAGGATCTTCAAACGGTCCTTTCCCCTGCTTTTCATACATGGCGGAATAAGGAAAGGAGAATAGTATGACGGAAAAAAAGAGCGGCAAACGTACTTTGCAGGAAATACAGGATCAGAATATTATTGAACAGAATATGCGGGAACAGGAAATTGCCGAAAATGGCAGGACAGTTTCTTTTGAAGAAGACAGACCTCTTCTTCCGGTGATCGCCATTGTGGGGCGTCCCAATGTGGGCAAATCCTCCCTCTTTAATGCCATATTGCGTAAACGCCTTGCCATTGTTCACTTTGACAGCGGCGTGACCCGTGACCGGGTGGTTTCCACCGGGGTAAGGGATGGCAGAAGATTCAATCTTATTGATACCGGTGGACTGGGAATGTTTTCCGGGGAAAAGAAGAAAGTGGACTTCTGGGACAGTTCCATTGAAGCGCAGGTGGAAACGGCTGTGGAATCTGCCGATACCGTCTTTTTTGTGGTGGATGTGACTGCCGGACTTACGGAACTGGATAAAAGTATTGCTGCAAGATTGCGCTCTTCCGGCAAAAAGATCATCGTTGTTGTGAATAAAGCAGATAATATGAGTACAGCGGAATGTGCCGCAGAGTTCAGTACACTGGGGTTCAAAAAACTTTTTGCTGTAAGTTGTCTGCACCGTTCCGGTATTGATGCACTTATGTCCGAAGCCTTGAAAGGTGTTCAGGCAAATGCGGATGATTTTGCCAATGAAGTGGAACCCTTGCGTATTGCGGTTCTCGGCCGTCCCAATGTGGGTAAATCCTCTCTGGTCAACCGGATGCTGGGGGAAAAGAGGGTGATTGTCAGTGACGTGGCAGGTACCACCCGTGATGCGGTGGATGTGGATTTTACTTTGGACTGCAAAGGGGAGAAAGTGCCTGCCGTACTGGTGGATACTGCCGGATTGCGGAAACGTTCCAAAATTTCCGAAGCGGTGGAACATTACAGTATCATGCGTGCGGAACAGGCATTGGAATCCTGTGATATTGTTTTATTCCTTATTGAAGCACCCAATGGCGGTTCCACTTCCCAGGATAAAACCATTGCCAGAATGATCACAGAATCCGGCAAAGGCTGTATCATTGTAGCAAATAAATTTGACCTTTGTCAAGGGAAAAAGCCGGCGGACTTCCAGAAAGAACTGCATGAAACTTTCCCCAGAATGAAATATGCCCCCTTGCTGCTGGTTTCTGCGAAAAACGGTTATAATCTGGATGAACTTTATGCGCTGATTGCGGACTTGCGGGCAACGATGAGTATGAAAGTGACTACTTCCATGCTCAACCGTGTGATTACAGATGCCCAGGAAAAGAATGCGCCCCCACTTGTTGGCGGACACTCTTTCAAGATCTATTACGGCACGATGCTGGGCAATACTCCCCCCACGTTCTCGCTTTTTGTGAACAACCCCAAATATCTTACGGAAAACTACCGTCTCTATATAGAGAATTATATGCGCAATGCCTTTGAGTTCAAAGGATTTCCTTTGCAGGTACTGATGAAAGCACGGCGCAGAGAGGCTCTTTCCGATCTTCTTGCCAGAGGGCCGGGTAAAGAGGGGGAAGAAAAAGAGAAGAAGAGTGCTTCCGGTAAAACGAAAAAAGTATCCCCCTTCATCAAGAAAGGTGTGGCGGGAAAGGGAAGACGCGCCGGACACAAACCTTCCGAAGGGCCGGTGCGTTCCGGTAAGGGCAGGGCACTTGCCGCAGGAAGAAGAACTCACAGGGCCAAAAGAAAGTAAATCTTTTTGTTTTTCCGGGGGTGGATATGGATTTTTCATTTACAAAAATGCATGGAGCGGGCAATGATTTTATCCTTGCGGATGTTTCTGCATTGCCACCGGAAAAACTGGAAAAAATTTTTTGTAAAGAGAGGATCGCTTTTCTCTGTGACCGTCATCTGGGGATCGGCGGCGATGGACTTATTCTTGTAAGGATTTTATCCCGGCGCAGTAAAAATTTTCCGGCAAAGGCGGAAATGTTTTATTTTAACAGTGATGGGGGCAGTGCCGCCATGTGCGGAAATGGATTGAGGTGTGCTGCTTCCTTTGTGTATAAAAGAAACTTATTGAACAGAGAGAAAAAGATGTGCTTTCTTTCTGCCGGACTGGAAGCGGAAGCAGAGATCCTGGATGAACGGGGAGAAAGAGTAAAGATCTGTTTGGAAGTTACGGAGGAGTTTAAAAAATATACGGTTCCGTATCAGGGAAAAGAATATTGTGTTTATAAAGGCGCAGTAGGCGTGCCGCATGCGGTTGTTGTATTGGAGGATGCGGAAGAATGGGAAAATCTGGATGTAAAAAAGTTCGGTGCATTTTTACGGTACCATACGCTTTTTGCCCCGGCAGGAGTCAATGGGGATTTTCTCTTTCTGAAAAAGAACGGGGATGAAACTCTGATACCGGAATTTCTGATCCGCACTTATGAGAGGGGCGTGGAGGAAGAGACGCTCTGTTGCGGGACAGGTTGTTCCTCTTCTGCTGTTGTATTGGGAAAATTTTTCTCCTTACGGAAAAAATTACGGTTTTTTTGCAGGAAAGGAGACCAAATTGATATTGAAATTATTGAAGAATGTAATATTTTAAAGGGAGTATATTTATCGGGACCGGCAGAAACGGTTTTTGAGGGTATTCTTTCTTTTGAAGATGAAAATGAAAAATCATAAGATATAAAAGGCAACCTTGAAAGAAAGGAAGGCAGCAAAATGATGGAAATGTGTGGTGTTTATACTGCATTGGTCACACCCTTTACCAAAGAGGGGAAAGTGGATTACGGGAAACTGGGGGAACTTCTGGAAATCCAGATCGCAGGCGGTGTGGATGGGGTTGTTCCTGTGGGAACAACAGGGGAAAGTCCCACGCTTGATGCGGAAGAACACATGAAGGTTATTGAAGAAACTGTGAAACGCGCTGCCGGCCGCTGTAAAGTTATGGCGGGAACCGGTGCAAACTGTGCGGAGGAAGCGGTAGCTCTTACAAAACATGCCGCAGAAGTCGGGGCGGATTGTACTTTGCAGGTCACACCCTATTACAATAAACCCACCCAGGAAGGTTTGTACCGTCACTTTTCTATGGTGGCAGATACCTGCAAACTGCCTGTTGTCCTGTATAACGTTCCCGGCAGAACCGGTACTCCCATTGCGGCGGAAACCATTGCCAGACTTGCCAAAAATACCAATATCATTGCTGTGAAAGAAGCGGGCGGCTCTGTGGAAAGAGTTTCCGAGATCCTTTCTCTTTGTGATATTGCGGTGATGTGCGGAGATGATTCTCTTACTGTTCCCATGATGTCTGTGGGGGCGAAAGGGGTCATAAGTGTTGCATCCAACATTATTCCTGCGGAATTGAAAAAGATGACAGACGCCTGTGCCGCAGGGGATTTTGCTTCTGCATTGCTTCTGCACAGAAAATATTATAAACTTTTCAAGACTCTCTTTATCGAATCCAATCCCATTCCCGTAAAAGCGGCAATGGCTATTCTGGGGCAGATCGAGGAAGTTTACCGCCTGCCTCTCTGCGAAATGGCACAGGGCAACAGGGATAAACTGGAAAGTGTGATGAGAGAATGTCTTTCTGATTCTTTTAAATTTTAAGCAGTAAGGAAAAAAGAAATGATCAACAGAATTTTGTTTCAAGGCGATTCTATTACAGATGTGGGCAGAGCAAGAGAAGAGAACCTTCCTTTGGGTATCGGAATGGGAACAGGCTATCCCCAGCTGGTGACTGCCCGGCTGATTACCGATGCTCCGGAAAGACCCTGGGAGATCAATAATAAAGGGATCAGCGGCAACCGTGTGGTGGATCTTTACAGCCGCTGGAAGATCGATGCCCTCAATCTGAAACCGGAACTTATCAGTATCCTTATCGGGATCAACGATACCTGGCACGAATTCGGCCGTCAGAACGGTGTGGAAGTTCCCAGATATGAGAAGATGTACCGGGAACTGCTTACCTGGACAAAGGAAGTTCTGCCGGAAGTGAAACTTGTGCTTATGGAGCCTTTCTGCTTCTGCTTTGGTGCGGTTGCCCCTGAATGGCTGCCGGAAGTGGAGGAAAGACGCAAAGTAGTAAAGAAACTTGCGGAAGAATTCAATGCTCTCTTTATTCCCTGCCAGAGTATTCTGGATAAGGCTCTGGAAAAAGCCCCCCAGGAGTTCTGGCTGCGTGACGGTGTGCATCCCACACTTGCCGGTCATCAGCTTCTTGCGGATGCCTGGATAGAGGCGACAAAGGATCTTCTGAAATAAAAAAGGGAATTTTTTAAGCAGGGATTTGCAGATTTTTTGTAAAAAAATTCCGGAAGCCTTGCTTTTTTAAAATTCTGTGATATATTAAAAGGTCCTGAATTGAGAAAAATGTATCAGGACGGATAAGAAAGAATAAAAAAACACAAACATAAACATAACAACGGAGAAAAAAAATGTCCAGACATCCCAGTTTGAAAGGTTCCGGAACCATCCGTAAGAAAAGAAACGTTCTTAAACGCTTTGAAAGAATCAACCTTCTTTCCGCAGACGGTCGCTGGAAACCCGGTCAGAAAGTGCTTAACGGCCTTCCCAAGACCAAACCTATCGACTGATCATTCAGGCATTTGCCTGCTGATGCAGTGTGGAAAAAACGGGGTGTCTGCGGACAAACCCCGTTTTTTTTTGTTTGAAATCACCTCCAAACGCAAATATCATTGAGGAATAAAATGGCAAAGAATACTCTTATACAGAAGATCCTTGAAAATCATATCGTTTCCGGTTCCCGTACAGCCGGGGAAGCGGTCTCCATCCGTATAGATCAGACTCTGACCCAGGATGCAACAGGAACAATGGCATATCTGGAACTGGAAGCAATGAATATCGACAGAGTGAAAACGGAACTTTCCGTCTCCTATGTGGATCACAATATGATGCAGAACGGCCCTGAAAACCGTAACGACCATCTTTATTTGCAAAGTGTTGCCGCCGCAAAGGGGGTAATCTTCTCCCGTCCCGGAAACGGGATCTGTCATCAGGTGCATCTGGAACGTTTCGGTGTGCCGGGCAAGACTCTGCTGGGTTCTGACTCCCATACCCCCACCAACGGTGGTATCGGCATGATGGCTATCGGCGCAGGCGGATTGGATGTGGCTCTTGCCATGGCAGGGCAGCCTTTCCGTATTGCTTATCCTAAAATCATCGGTGTAAAACTTACCGGCAAACTTTCCCCCTGGGTGGCGGCAAAAGACATCATCCTGAAAATGCTTTCCATTTTGAGTACCAAAGGCAATGTCGGGTGCATGGTGGAATATTTCGGGCCCGGAGTGGCGGAACTTACTGTTCCCCAGCGTGCCACTATTACCAATATGGGGGCGGAACTTGGTGTGACCTGTTCTGTATTCCCCTCTGACGAAAGAACCAGAGAATTTCTGGAAAAACAGGGAAGAAGCGAATCCTTTACCCCCCTTGCCGCAGATGCGGATGCGGAATATGACAGAGTTATTGAGATCGATCTCTGCTCTCTTGAACCTCTTGCCGCCTGTCCTTCCAGTCCGGATAATATCAAAAGTATCAGAGAACTTGCCGGTATTGAAGTAGGTCAGGTCATTATCGGATCCTGTACCAACAGCAGTTTCCGGGATCTTTCCATTGTGGGGGCTATGCTCAAAGGCAGAAAGATCGCTGATAATGTAACGCTTTCCATCGCTCCCGGTTCCCGTCAGGTTTTGGAAATGCTGGCAAGAAACGGCGTGCTGGCGGATATTATTTCTGCCGGAGCCCGTATTCTGGAAAGCGGTTGCGGACCTTGTATCGGGCAGGGGCAGAGTCCTGCCAATGATACAGTCACTTTGCGTACATTCAACCGGAACTTCCCCGGAAGAACCGGTACAAAAGGCGATCAGGCCTATCTGGTAAGTCCGGAAGTTGCGGCGGCTGCTGCTCTTACAGGAAAGATC
>JAGBXB010000094.1 GCA_017629515.1 Lentisphaeria bacterium
TTCTGTTCCCTGGTAGAACCAGCCCTGATAATGGATGCTGCCCACATCGAAACTCCATGCGCCGGAGTAGTCGCCGACAAAGGAGATGCAGGCATTTACTTCACCCATCTTGGCGGCTGCTTCCCCGATTTCTTTTTCGCAGGCGCAGAGATAAATATCATCGAATTTGCCTTCTGCGGGAAGTGCGGAAGCAACGGTGATCTTTGCTTTGGGACATGCCTGGGCGATCTTGCCGGCAAATGCGGCAGGAGCGTTGACAAGAACGATTTCAGCAGGAGCGGAAGCGGGAATAAGAGTACCAACTTCTGTTACAGCGGAATCTTTACCGAATACAAAGAGCATTCTGCCGTTTTTGAGGGGGGCAGTTCTGTGGGCAATATTGTAACTGGCAAGAACGCATGTCCAGGGTTCAAAAAGAGCAGCGGCAGCGGAGGGGATGCTGTCGGCAATGGGGAGGAGATAGCAGCCTTCATCGCCATTGAGAACTTTCTGGTCGATGACGCTGTACTGTGCCATACCGCCATTGAGAGCGTAACCATAGGCAAAGTTTTTGCCGTTTACATAGATATCCGCCTGGATGATGTAGCGGGAACCGATTTTAAACTGACCTTCCAGTTTGCTTCCCACTTTTACAACGGTCATCACTGCTTCGTGACCGGGGATCACAGGATCTTCTTTCAGGTTTTTGGAGTGTACGCGGGGATGTTCTTCACCGGCACGGATAAGTTTCACATCGGAAAAGCAAAGTCCGATGGCGTCGATCTTTACAAGAAGTTCATCATCTTTGATCTGGGGAAGGGGCAGTACGGAAGGCTTGTTGTCCTTACCGAAATTTTCAAAATCTGCTCCGAAAAGCTGCCATGCGAGAATCTGTTCAGGCAATTTATTCTGTTCCATTTTTTTCTCCTGTTATTTTAAATGGTTGGATTTTATTAATATAATAATTTACACGCAATGAAGCATATTTCAAGTTGAAAAACATTTTTGCGGAAAGTTTTATTCCTGAAAAAGTTTTCCGCAAAGTTTGTTGCAACCCTTTTTCATGCAGCTCTCCTTGCATAACTGTACGATAAGGGCGTGATATTCATTGAATATTTCTGTTCTTTTTTGCAGATTATCCATAAAGATCTTCTGCATATCATCATAAGGCATTTTTTCATCCAGTCCCAGATGGCGGGAAGCAAATCTTCTTGTATAGGCGTCTATGATGAATATGGGTTTATTGTAGGCATATAAAAGAATGGAATCTGCTGTTTCCCTGCCTACGCCTTTAAGGGATAAAAGTTCTTTGCGTAAAGAATTCATATCCGAACTTTTTTTATAAAAAGCATCTCTTGTGAGATAAAAATCCGCCATTATTTTGAGATAAATACTTTTCTGGCGGAAAAAACCTGCCGGCGCAATAAGTTCCTGTAATTTTTCTTCCGGACAATACAAAATCTTTTCCGCTGTATTCATTCCTGCTTCTTCAAGATTATTCAGAGCTTTTTCCACATTTGTCCATGCTGTATTCTGGGTGAGGATCGCTCCTGTGATGATCTCCCAGTTCTGTCCGCTTTTGCAGGGCCACCAGAATTGTTTCCCGTAATGCGTAAAAAGACGGTCAAAATAGAGGCAGATCAGAGGATTTTTTTTCATCTCAGCACAAAACACCCATTTCCTGTACTGTCATCTCTTCCACAGTATAGACAGTTTGCAGGGCGGTCAATTTGAGTTGTGCTGTTTTGACCGGAGCAAAGTTGACTTCCTGGGCAATGGGATTGGCTTTGATATTGGCAAATTCCCCCTCACAGATTTTCTGCCATACATTGTTTTCATCCAGTCTTTCCAGTCTGTAATGGGTGGGAGTTCCGTAAGAATTGGGCCAGACGGGGGTGAAAATAAAGCCTTTGATCTCTTTGATTTCCGGAAGAGTCCAGAGTGCTTCCATTCCGGTAATGACAGGCGCGGATAATTTGAAATAATCCTCTCTTTTTGTAAGATCCGGTATGCCGGAGGCAGAATTGAGCAAATCTTCCTCTGCCTGATACAACCCCAGAAAAAGCGTGGATATTTCCTGATTCCATTGTGTAGTTTTTTCTATGGTGATCTTTATTGCATCGCAGGTTATTTCTTTCACTCTTTTCAGACGCTTGAATCCGACAGCCTCTCCGGAAAGGATTTTTTCCCATTTTCCATTATTTCCGGCAAAAACAGAATAGGAGCGGATACACTCCCCTTTTACCATTTCCTCCTGCATCTCCATAAAGTTGAAAGAGATCGCTTTGCCGAACTCAATGACGGCAGTTTTATCTTCTACCGGGATATTTCCTGTAAAAACCTTCTTTTCAAAAAGAGAATCAACGGCATTTTTAAATTCTTTCAGCCTTTGACGATCCCCCTCTGTCAATACGCCCGATTTATCCGGTGCTATGCCGATATTCATGAAACCGCCGCATCCCACACTGTGCAGATAGATATTGACAAGAGTCCCCACCGTTCTCTGTTTCCCCTCCTGTTCCGGATGATAAAACCAGCCGGGACGCAAGGGAAAATCCGCTTCAAAGGGAATAAAATATTTTCCGTCACACGTTCCTTTCATCCCCTCGTGTCCAATGGTAAGTCCGGGGGCGGGTTCGATCCCCTCCCGTGCAGGATTGGGAGTATAGGTGGCAAAAGATTCCTCATGGGCAAAACCGCACTCATTGCCCACCCAGCGCAATTCCGGGCCGATGTCGCTGAAGATTGCCGCATCTTTCTGCAGTTCACGGGCGATTTTCCAGGTGTTTTCCCAGTCATAATAGGTGGAAGCATCGATCTTGCGTATTTCCCTTGCTCCCCCGTAATAACCATCGCCGCCGTTTGCACCGTCAAACCAGAGTTCAAATCCCTGTCCATAGTTGGAAAAAATTTCTCTCAACTGTTCCCGGTATATTTCCACATACTCTTTTTTTCCGTAGTCCGGGTGATTTCTGTCCCAGGGGGAAACATAAAAACCTATTTCCAGTCCGTTGGCACGGCAGGCGTCTGCCACTTCCTTTACCAGATCCCCTTTGCC
The DNA here is from genome assembly GCA_017629515.1 of Lentisphaeria bacterium. Classification (GTDB taxonomy): domain Bacteria; phylum Verrucomicrobiota; class Lentisphaeria; order Victivallales; family UBA1829; genus RGIG5327. Next base: position 3,038 of record JAGBXB010000094.1, read on the forward strand.
GTTGCGCCAGGGGGAGGCGGTAATATTGTGAGAAGTTGTTTTTGTCGGCCACAGACAGAAACCGTCATGGTGTTTGCATACAAGGATGAGTCCGGAAAGCCCCCCATCTTTACATGCTTTCACGATTTTATCCGCATCAAAATTTTCCGGATCGAAAAGAAGCGGCGATTCATCCCCGTAACCCCACTCCCTGTTTGTGTAGGTATTCAGACCGAAGTGCATGATCCCGTAGATGGGATTGTGTCTTTTCTTCCGGAAAAGTTCTCTGGGTACCGGACCGGAATTGTGTGCGGAAAGAATTGACATGATATATATTCCTTTTTATTTTTCTATAACTTCCCCGTAGAGTGTCATAGAGGTTGCGTCCGTGATTTTGACATGGATGAAATCGCCCTCTTTGATATTTTCCGGTTTGGGAAATACAACGGTTTTGAATGTATCGGTTCTTCCGGACCATCTTTCACTGTTGCGTTTGCTGGGGCCTTCCACAAGAAGTTCGAAAGTCTGCCCCACAAGGGCGGCATTCTTTCTTTTATTGGTCTCTTCCAGTTCCGCAAGAAGAACTTGATTGCGCCGTTCCTTTTCCGCCTGGGGGACATCATCTTCCATCTTTGCAGATTTTGTCCCTTTCCGGGGGGAATATTTGAAGATGAAAGCATTATCAAAACCCACCTTGTGCATCAGGGCATGAGTGGCATTGAAATCCTCTTCCGTTTCTGTGGGAAAGCCAACAATAATATCCGTGGAAAAGTTGATATGAGGCACAAGCGCACGCAGATCTTCCACGATTTTATAATATTGAGAGGAATTATAAGGACGGTTCATCTCTTTAAGGATACGGTCGGAACCCGACTGCATCGGCAGATGGATACATTTGCATACTTTGGGAAGTTTTGCAATCGTTTCAATAAGTTTCCTGTTGAAAAATGCCGGATGCGGGGAGGTGAAACGGATTCGTTTGATCTTATCAATGGCACTGATCCTTTCCAGAAGATCGGCGAAAGGTGATTCATCATCCGGAATGGGCGGCAATACATCCCCCATGCCGTAAGCGGCAACATTCTGCCCCAGAAGCATGATCTCCACTACCCCTTTTTCCGCAAGCATTTCCGCTTCTTTTACAATGCTTTCCGCCTCCCTGCACCGTTCTCTGCCTCTTACATAAGGAACGATACAATAAGAGCAGAAACGGTTGCACCCTCTGGAAATGGAGATAAAGGCGGAATAAGGTTTGTCAGCTTCCTCCACTCTGTGTGCGTCGATCCCGGGGGTATCCGCTCCGAACCGGGCGTCTTTACGGATCTTTGAGCGTTCTTTGGCAAGATCTGCAAAAATCTCCGGCAGAGCGTGGATATTATCTGTCCCCACAGCAAAATCCAGATGGGGGATTTTCTGCAAAAGTTCTTCACCCCGGCTTTGTGCCATACAGCCCATGATGCCGAAAATCATGTGGGGCTTTTCATAAAGAAGCCGTTTCATGATCCCCAGTTTGCCGATGGCTTTGATCTCCGCCTGTTCCCGTACACTGCATGTGTTCAGAATGACGGCATGTGCCTCTTCTTCTGTATAAACGATATTGTGTCCGGCTTCCGCAAGAAGAGCGGCGGCAGATTCCGAATCCCGTTCATTCATCTGACAACCGTAGGTTTTTATATAGATATTCACCGTACCGCCTCCTGTTGATCAGTGATTTTTATATACATACATATTGTTGCGGTGGATGATCTCTTCATCCGCATGGTATTTAAGGATCGTATGATTGCTGGAGGACTGGTAGCCGGCAAGAAGTTTGCACTCTGTGGAGGAGAAATTGGTCAAGCCTTTGGCAATAAGATTACATTCACTGTCGCATACTTCCACCACATCCCCCCGTTTGAATGTGCCTGCAACGCTGATGACTCCGGAGGGCAGAAGACTTCTTCCCTTTTCCATAAGGGCTGTCGCCGCTCCCTTATCCACGGTGAGTTTCCCGGAAATACGGGAGAAACTTGCGATCCATCTCTTTTTGGATTCCAGTTTGTGCGTATGCCCCTCCGCCGGGAGGAAAAGAGTTCCCACATCTTTACCGGCAAAGATCTCTCCAAGAATATCCGGTGTCTTTCCGGAGGCAAGCCACAACGCTTCCCCCGCGGCATTGAGAGTATCGGCGGCTTTCAGTTTGGATGCCATTCCCCCGATACTCATTTCCGCATTGTCCGTACCTTTTGCCATATTCCGCTGGGTATCGGTTACTCCGCAAACCACAGAGATCCGTTCCCCGAAAGAGCCGTCAGGCATGGGGGTGAGAAGTCCGTCAACGGTCGTAAGGATAATGGTAAGGTCACTTCTTGTCATACAGGCAAGGAGGGAGGCAAGAATATCGTTATCGCCGAATTTAAGGCCGGAAACAGAAACCGGGTCGTTTTCATTGACGATGGGGAGGATGTTCTGGGAAAGAAGAGTTTCCACGCAGTTGAGAGTATTGATATGCCGCTCCCTGTCCCGCAGATCGTCGGCGGTAAGAAGAAGCTGGGCGGCATGGAAACCGTGTTTGGCACACTCTTCCTGATACATCGACATAAGTTTCACCTGACCGAGTGCCGCAAGAGCCTGTACTTCGGAAAGTCCGGAGGGGCGTTTTTTGATTCCCAGAAGTTTCATGCCCGTACCCACAGCCCCGGATGAAACAAGGATCACCTGTTTGCCCTCTTTTCTTATATCGGCGATCTGACGGATGATACGGGAAAGGGACTGGGGATCGGTGAGAAGTCTTGTACCGGCTTTCACCACCACCCTGTGACAGTTTTTTATCAATTCTTTTCTTAAAGCAACAGGAGATTTCGTCATTTCAGTTCCTCAAATGTATAAATAAATTATTGATTTTTCTTTTTCGGGAGTTCTTTGCCCAATATTTTCATCACCATCTGCAGGTCTTTCCACACCTCTGCTTTTGCAGAAGGATTGCGTAAGAGATACGCGGGATGGAATGTGGGCATTGCCGGTGTTCCGTTATAATCCAGGAATTTGCCTCTCATTCTGGTTATGCCTGTTATATTGAACAACCCTTTCAGCGGGGTTGCTCCCAGCAGAATGATGGCATCCGGCTGTATCAGGCGGATCTGCTGTTTGATGTAAGGGAGACATGCCTGTATTTCCTCATCTTCCGGGGTACGGTTTTCCGGAGGACGGCATTTTACGATATTGCCGATATAGACTTCTTTTCTTGCAAACCCCATGGCATTGATCATCTTTGTCAACAATTCGCCGGCTTTCCCGACAAAGGGCAGTCCCTGTGCGTCTTCATCCGCTCCGGGGCCTTCCCCGATGAACATGAGACGGCTCTTTATATCCCCATCCCCGAAAACGGTATTCGTTCTTGTACGGCAAAGGGGACATTTGGAACAGATGGATACAGCTTGCTGCAACTCTTCCATACTCATATTTTCTGTTGGGGCAAATCCGGCAGCAGGAATATTGTGTGCCGGAACAGTATTTTCCTGCCGGACTTCTTCAACAGTTCTTTTTTCCTTTACCTCATTTGTTCTGCAAGGAGATACTGTTCTGCCGGAAGAGGCTGCTTTCCGCACAGGCGTTTGTCCGGGAGAGGGTCTGTAAAATTCCAGAAGGACTTCCTTTGATACATAGGAAGCGGGAGAATCTTCTTCACAGGAACGCAGAGAATCTATGATCTCATCAAAAAAATCTTTATTTTTCTCTTTGCTTTCCATATTTACTGCCTTTCTTCAAGGGTGGTGAGAAGATGATTTTTATCCTGTAAATATTCTTTACAGATATTGTCTGTATAATAAAGGAGTGTTTCTCCTGTTTTTTTCCGGATCATCAATACAACAATACGTTCCTCCGCCGGATGGTCGATGGAGGAAAGAAAATGTTTTTCCGCTTCATTTGCAGAAGCAAAACTGACTTTTTCCCAGTTGGGATCGATCTCAAATTTTTCCGGGGGCGCATACCAGAAAGTATGCCGCCAGAGGTATATACCGTCTTCCTCTTCTTTCCGGGTACTGAAACGGTAATGACCATTCAAAATCCTTTTATGGATCTTTTTTTCGTGTCTTTTTCTCTCTTTTTCATAAAGGAGTCTGCTTTTTTCAAAAATCGGCAGACCGTCTATTTTTTTCCGGCATAAGGAAGCATTCACCATGTCGGAAATGATCACATCGTCCGTAAGGAAATCATACAGTTCCCGCCAGAGGGCGCATAGGTATATCCTTGCTTTTTTTGTGCAGAAAAAAGTCTCCCGTATTCCCCAGGGATCCAGTAAATACATTTTCTTTTCCTGTCGGGCAAATATCACATTTCCTGTATGAAAATCCGGATGAAGAAAGTTCTTTTCATACAGAGAGGATATGAGTATATTGAGGGAACTTCTGAAAAGAGAAAGGTTTTCTTTGTCTTTATTGATCAGACACTGAAAGAAAAATTCTCTGGCGGAAAGAGGCTCTTTCACCCCTTCCGAAATAAGGAAAGTACAGTTGGTTTTTTCTTTGCCCCACAAAAGATATTCAATAACAGCGATGGAAGCTTTTTCCAATTCTTTTGCAATATTGTATTCCTTTGCTGCATCATTGCGTAAAATATTCAGCGGGAATTTCCGGGGGGCAAAAAGTTTGAGGTACAATACTCTTCCGGAATCATTGATCAAACGGAATACTTTTCTTTTCGGATTGCTTTTGACCATCGTCAGGGAAAATCCCGTACGGATAAAGGACAAGACGGAAGAAACGCTTTCTTCCTCCCCTGTAAGACGGGACTCCGTAAGGAGCATTTCCACATCTCTTCTTGTACTGAAATGGTCAAATATATTCATAGTTTTTCCAAACAGAAGGGGAGAGGTACACAGCCCTTTCCCCTTCTGACAAACGCTTTTGCGTTGATTTATAAGCAGCGCATGATCACGCTGAACTTATTATGCACCAAAGTGTGCTTTGATCTTTTCCACAACTGCGGGAGCTGTGAAACCGAATTTTTCAGCAAGCACTTTGTAGGGGGCGGATGCGCCGAAGTGGTCGAGACCGATGGAAAGACCATTGTCTCCGGCATATTTTGCCCAACCGAAAGTACTGCCGGCTTCGATGGTTACGCGCTTTTTGCAGCAGGGAGGAATGACAGAATCTTTGTATTCCTTGCTCTGTGCTTCAAAGAGTTCCCAGGAGGGCATGGAAACCACACGCACTTTTTTGCCTTCTGCACGCAGAGCGGCAGCAGCATCCAGTGCCAGATTGACTTCGGAACCGGTTGCGATAAGGAGGTATTCAAAACCTTCTTCGCAGGAGACCACATAAGCACCCTTTTCAATATCCACTTTTGCGGCAGTGGCGGCGTCATAGGGACGCAGATCCTGACGGGTGAGGATAAGGGCGGCGGGTTTGCCGCAACGGACAGCATAACTCCAGGCGTGGGCTACTTCGGTAGCTTCGGCAGGACGCAGTACTGTCATGTTGGGGATGGTGCGGAGCATGGCAAGCTGTTCGATAGGTTCGTGTGTGGGACCATCTTCACCCACATAGAAAGAGTCGTGAGTGAATACATAGATCACAGGAAGGTTCTGCAATGCGGCAATACGCACGGCAGGCTTCATGAAGTCGGAGAACACAAAGAATGTGGAACTGTAAGCAATGGCTGCACCGTAGAGAGCCATACCGTTGGCGATGAAGCCCATGGCAAGTTCACGCACGCCGAAGTGGAAGTTTTTGCCGGCACGGTTTTCGGGGCAGAAGTCGCCGCCATCTTTGATATTGGTCTTGGTGGAGGGGGCAAGGTCGGCAGCTCCGCCGTAGAGAGCGGGGACAAGTTCGGAAGCCTTCTGAAGAATGGTTCCGCTGGATGCACGGGAGGCAACGGGCTTGTCAAGGGGAGCAGCTTTCAGAAGCTGTTCGGTAAGGTCTGCGGGAACTTCTTTGTTGAGCATCTTGGAAAGGAGGGCAGCCTTTTCGGGATTTGCTTCGCAGAATTTCTGGAAGGAAGCATCCCATGCGGCGGCTTCTTTTTCCAGTTCGGCAACTCTGTCAGCCATCATAGCACTGACTTCTGCGGGAACATAGAAGGATTCTGCGGGGAAGCCCAGGGCCTTTTTGGTGGCGGCAAGTTCTTCTTCGCCGAGGGGCTCACCGTGGCTGCTGGCTTTGCCGGCTTTTGCGGGAGAACCGAAACCGATGGTGGTTTTGCAGACGACCAGTGTGGGACGGCCGTCGGAAACTTTTGCTTTGGCGATAGCTGCATCGATCTGGGCATAGTCGTTGGCGTTTTCGCAAACGATGACGCGCCAGTCATAGGCTTCAAAGCGTTTGGCAACATCTTCTGTAAAGGCGATATTGGTGGAGCCTTCGATACTGATGGCGTTGGAGTCGTAGAATACGACCACATTGTCCAGTTTCTGATGACCGGCAAAGGAAGCGGCTTCGTGAGTGATACCTTCCATCATACAGCCGTCGCCGGAGATGATGTAGATCTTGCTGTCCAGAAGTCCGGATTCAGCCATGCCGCAGGCGGCAGCGGTGTATTTTGCGGAAACAGCCATACCGATACCGGAGGCGAAACCTGTTCCCAGAGGACCGGTGGTCACTTCCACACCGGCAGTATGATTATATTCCGGATGGCCGGGGGTGAGAGAACCCCACTGACGGAAACCTTTCAGGTCATCAATGGTAAGTCCATAGCCGAAGAGGTGCAGCAAACTGTAAATGAGCATGGAACCGTGACCGGCGGAAAGCACGAAGCGGTCTCTACCCAGCCATTTGGGGTTTTTGGGGTTGTGGCGCATGTGGTTGAACCATAGATCAATGGCGAGATCGGCGCAGCCCATGGGCATACCGGGATGTCCGGATTTGGCTTTCTGGATGGCGTCGGCGGAGAGAAGTCTTACCGTATCTGCGGCAAGTTTCATCATTTTTTCGTTTTGCATTTTGCTTTTCCTCGTTTTTATGTTATATTGTGAAAAGAAAAAATATTATTCTATAACATAACGCAAAAATCAAAAATTGCAAACACAATTCAGGAAAAAGGTCAACTATGACGGAAAGATTTATCACATCCACCCTGAACAGGAAGGATGAAGAGGCGGAAACCTCTCTGCGTCCACAGTCTTTCGATGCTTTCCCCGGGCAGCAGAAAGTCAAGACAAGAATGGAAATATATGTAAAGGCGGCAAAGGCACGCAATGAACCTTTGGGACATCTGCTTTTAAGCGGGCCTCCCGGACTGGGCAAGACGACTCTTGCCTATATTGCCGCCAATGAAAAAGGTTGTGCCATCAAAACTGCCAGCGGACCGGTGATCGAAAAACCCGGCGATCTTGCAGGGCTTCTCACCTCTCTGAATGAGGGCGATATCCTTTTTATTGATGAGATCCACCGCCTTAATACCACGGTGGAAGAGTATCTTTACAGTGCAATGGAAGACTTTTTCATTGATATTATGATCGATCAGGGGCCCGGTTCCCGTTCCGTCCGGCTGAATATCCCTCACTTTACTCTTGTGGGGGCTACCACAAGACAGGGATTGCTTTCCGCTCCCCTGCGTACAAGATTTGCTCTCTCTCTGCGTCTGGATTATTATTCTGCGGAAGAGTTGGCAGAGATCGTGGAACGCTCCGCCGGAATATTGGGTGTGGAGATCGATCATGGCGGCGCATACGAGATTGCCCGCCGCAGCAGGGGGACCCCCCGTATCGCCAACAACCTTTTGCGCTGGACAAGAGATTATGCACAGGTGAAAGGGGAGGGGAAAGTAGATTATAAACACGCTTCCGAAGCCCTTTCCATGCTGGAAATCGATGATAAAGGGTTGGACGAAATGGATAAACGCATCCTTGAGACCATTGTGAAAAATTTCAAAGGCGGGCCAGTGGGGATCAACTCTCTTGCTGTTGCCATTTCTGAAGAGGCTGATACCATTGAAGACGTGTATGAGCCATTCCTCATTCAGGAGGGTTATATGATGCGTACCGCCCAGGGAAGAGTAGCTTCCGACCGGGCATGGGAACTTTTCGGCTTGCAGAAAATAGAGAAAACACCCGTTGGGAAAAAGGGTAAGACAGATAATACTCCTGATCTTTTTTGAGGTGATTTCATAAGTCCCCGAAAGTCAATATTGACCGACTTTCGGGGACTTTCTTTATTGGCTCAATTTCTGAAATTTTTTACGATCCCGGCAAGTTCCTTTGCTGTTGCAAGTGTTTCAGCAATATCTTTGCTTGGTTTGTAAAGAGCTCCACCTATGCCTGCGCCGCAGGCAACGCCGAGAAATGAGGCAAAGTTGTCCACTGTTACTCCGCCAACTGCCATAATGGGGGTTTTTATCACGGCTTTCAGGTCTTTGATGTAGGAAGGTCCCAGGCAGGCGGGGAAAAGTTTCAGGTAATCTGCTCCCGCCCTGATTGCTCTGAACCCTTCTGTGGCAGTGAAAAATCCGGGAATGGAAACAAGGGAAAGATTTTTTGTTTCCCTTATGACCTCTTCCTCTGTATTGGGGGAGATGATGAATGTTCCGCCGGAAGCCTTTACATTGCGTACATCCTCTCCTGTAAGGACAGTACCCGCCCCCACCATCTGACGCGTGCCGCAATGATGTGCCGCCTCCCGGATACGGGAAAAGGCGTCCGGCGTATTGAGAGGGATTTCCAGAAGTTTGATCCCTGCTTCATAAAGCGCATCGCAAACCGGAATGATATCACCGGCAGTGATCCCCCGGAGAATGGCAACAATGGGCATTTCCTGCAATAGAAAATCAAACTTTTCTTTCATAAAAACCTCTCTTAAAATATATTATCTCTGTACTCTGCCGGATGCAGAACCTTTCATCAGACTTTCCACTTCTTTGCGGGAGGAGAAATTGTAATCTCCGGAAATGGTGTGTTTCAAAGCACTTGCCGCAACCGCAAAACGTATGGCATTGGCAGGGGTGGAAAGTTCTTCTGTATTCAGGGCAAACAGAAGTCCTGCACAGAAAGAATCCCCGCCGCCGAATCTGTCCTCAATATCTCTTATTTCGTAGGGAGCGTAAGTGTTATCTGCGGCAAGAGGAGCAAAAAATGCTTCTTTTGCAGAACAATCGTAAAGCATACCGCCCCAGTTGTTATGGTCGGCAGAAATACTTTCCCGCAAGGTGATGGCAATATACTTTGCTTTGGGGAATTTTGCGGAAAGGAGGGCGGCTACTTCCTTATACCCCTCAATATTGAGTTCTCCTTTTTCAATGGAGGTATTGCTTGCATTGATCCCGAAAACATCGGAAGCGTCTTCCTCGTTTCCAATGATGATGTCTGCCAGAGGTACGATCTGACTCATACAGCGGTTTGCCAGGACATTTTTTGCTGTTCCTTCTTCCCAGTTCCAGAGTTTTTTACGGTAATTGAGGTCAATGGAAATGGTGATATTTTTTTCTGCCGCCTTTTCAGCAATGGCAAGAGTGGAAAGGAAGGCATTTTTTGTAAGGGACGGGGTGATGCCGGAAAGATGCAGATGGGTCACGCCATCAAGCATGGCATCAAAATCATACTCTTCCGGAGCAAGCATGGATATGGTGGATCCTTCCCGGTCATAGACCACATTGGAGCCTCTCATATTGGAACCGTGTTCCGCAAAATAGATCCCCATTCTGCCTTTTTTGCTGTAAAGGATCCTGCTTACATCACAGCCCATACCGGCAAGTTGTGCGGCAAAACCTCTGGAAACGGGATTATCCGGCAATCCTGTAAGGTATCTGCTTTTTCCTCCAAGCATGGCGAAAGATGCGCATACATTGGCTTCACCGCCGTCGTAGGAGGCCTGCAATTCCCCCGGAAGAACCTGTGCAAAACGCTTTTTCCCCTCCGGACAGAGCCGGAGCATAACTTCACCGAAACCGGCAATAAGAACTTCTTTCATATTTTCTCCTTGTGTGGTTGTTGTATAAAAATATAACTTTTCTCTTATATTTTCAAGTGCTGTTTTGCGTAAAAAGTTATTTTACACAATTTACCAGTCCGGTATGGATGGCAATACACCATACTGTGGAAAGAATGATCCATAATATCACTCCCTGAATGACCGGACGCAAGCCGAGTTCTTTCAATTTTTCCTTGCTTAAATTCGCTCCGATAAGATAGAGTGTGGTGATCATCAGATATTTGGAAATGCTTTTGAGATGTGTTCCGATGAAAGAAACCATATCTTTTGCGGCGGGGAAAAGATCCGGCAGAAAGGTGACAAAAGCTGCCGCAAGGAGAAAACCGGGGATGAACCAGGGTACTTTCCATTTGATTTTTCTTTTTTCTTCTTTTTCCCCCTCTTCCTTTTCTGCAATAAAACAGCTTAAAAAGACGGTGACAGGAACGATCCACAATGCACGGGCAAGTTTGATGGTCGTTCCCACTTCCAACGCTTCCTCTCCGTAACTCATTGCAGCCCCTACAACGGAAGAGGTATCATGGATACCCAATGCGGCAAAGTACCCAAACTGGATCTGATTGAAATCCAGAAATCTGCCCACAACGGGAAAGAGCCATAACGCAATGGCATTCAGGGCGAAGATCACTGCGGAAGCCATGGCGATTTCATGGGATTTTGCTTTCAGCGCCGGTGCAGCCGCGGCAATGGCACTTCCGCCGCAAATGGAAGTGCCTACTCCTATCAGGTAAGAAGTGTTTTTCTGTACTTTGAGTTTCTTCCCCAGAAAAATCGCAAGGCCGATACCCATTACGATCCCGGCAAAAGTATAGAGGAACCCATTTGCCCCCGCCCGCAATACTTCCATAAGATCCATGCCGAAGCCCATCCCCACGATAGTCGCCCCCAGCAGATTGGAGGTTATTTTTGAGGTCTTCTCCCGGAAGGGATTGCTGATAAAAATGGAAAAGAGTATTCCGCAGAGGACGGCAAGTCCGGGTGCAAAATTTCTTGTGACAGGGAAAAATGCGGGAACAAGGAAGAATGCCCCACCAACAATGGAAAAAGAAATTTTTTTAAGCATACAGCACCAGAATTTTTTATATGGCTTCAAGTTGAAGATTTATTCTGTAAATATACACCTTAACTGAAAAAAATCAAATAAAACCTTTTTTTCTTCCGGAAACTTTTCTGCTGTACTGCCGGGAGAGCAAAACAAATCATATCGTAACAGCAGGAAGAAGAAAAAAAATACAGAAAAACGGCTGCTGCAAAATGGAAAAATGCAACAGCCGTTATATATTGTCCCTTTATGAAGGGATCGCTGCCGGGATCCCGGCAGCTTTACCGGATATGGATCACACTCCGGAGAAAGCAGCAAAGCCGCCGTCCACAGGAATCACAGTACCATTGACAAAGCCGGAGGCTTTATCATCCACCAGCCAGAGAAGTGTTCCCAGAAGATCTTCGGGTTCACCGAATCTGCCCATAGGAGTATGGGAAAGAATGGTGTTGCCGCGGGGAGTGAGGGAGCCGTCTTCATTGGTGAGAAGAGCGCGGTTCTGGTTGGTAAGGAAAAATCCGGGAGCAATGGCATTGACACGGATATTGACCTTTGCCATGTGAGTGGCAAGCCACATGGTGAAGTTGCTGATAGCGGCTTTTGCTCCGCTGTATGCGGGGATCTTGGTCAGGGGACGGAATGCGTTCATGGAAGAAACGTTGATGATGGTTCCGCCGTCACCTTTTGCCATATCTGCGGCAAAGACCTGGGTGGGGAGAAGAGTTCCGATAAAGTTGAGGTTGAATACGAAACTGATTCCATCGGGATCAAGATCGAAGAAAGATCTCTGCCCTTCAACGGGGTTGAGGAGATCTTCTTTGGTGGCAAATTCTTTTGCTGTTGTACCTTTGGGATTGTTTCCGCCTGCGCCGTTGATCAGAATATCGCAGGGACCGAATTTTGCTGTAATAGCATTGCGGGCTTCTTCAAGAGAGGCTTTGTCCAATACATTGGCAGCAAGTCCCATGGCGCATCCGCCGTCTTTGATGATCTCATCGGCAACAGCCTGGGCACTTTCGGCTTTCAGGTCGAGAATGGCTACTTTTGCACCGCATGCGGCAAGCGCGCGTGCCATGCAGCTGCAAAGGATTCCGCCGCCGCCGGTGACAACTGCTGTTTTACCGGCAAGGTCGATGTTGAGAGGTACGTTCATGTTTTCTCCTTTTTAGTTTGGCTCATTATGGTTCCTTCTTCTCCGGACGCTGCCGGAAAAGCCGGAAGTAAGTAAAACAATACCATAATATACCACAAAAGGGAGAAACTTAAAATGTTTTTTGTATAATATTTCCATTTTTCTTGCATTTTGCCATAATGAAAGTATATTTTTAGTGATATTTTGTTACGAAGTTGATATAAATGCAATGAAAGGACTGTGAAATGTTGCAGTGTTTGACAAAAAAAAGTCTGTTGCTTGCCGGTATTGCTATTGCAGGCATGTTTGCTTTTTCTCTTGAAGCGCAAGACTCTTCCGGGAAGGAACTGTCCGGACGGGCAAAAAGGTACGCGGAATTTTCCCAGCTTCCGGATGAAAATGTCATTAAGGAGATCGACAGGGAAAAATTGAAAAATCTTTCCAGAAAGAAAGTTGCCCTGATGGTGAAAATGCACGCTGTCAGAATGGAATTGATCAAAAAAGATCAGCGTTTGGCTGCTTTGCGCAGAAAGATCCTTACCCTTTCTCTGGAATTGAGTCAGGAACTGAATGCCAAACAGGAGATGCTTGCTCTCAACAACGAACTTGCCGCATTGGAAGATGAGATCAAAGAAATCGTGAAAAATACGAAAAAATCTTCAAGAACAAAAAAATACTGATAAAATACTGATCAGATTTTCTCATAGAAAGAAGGAGTAGAAATATGAGCCGGATCAAAGAAGAATATCTTTCCAAACTTATCGACGGCAAAGCTATTGCCGCAGAGATCAACAGTGAAAATGCCGCAGAAACTGCCGCCATCGCAAGAGAGTACGGTACCGTCCCCGGATTGGCTGTCGTCCTTATCGGCAACGACCCTGCCTCCCAGGTATATGTTTCTTCCAAAGTGAAAAAATGTGCAGAACTGGGTTTCTATTCCGAAAAGATCGTTCTGCCGGAAAATGCCACACAGCAGGAAGTGCTTTCTGTGGTGGATTCCCTCAATAAAAATCCTGCCATCCACGGTATCCTTGTCCAGTCCCCCCCGCCGCCGCAGATCGACGAACAGGCCATTATCAATGCCATCGATCCTGCCAAGGATGTGGATTGTTTCCATCCTCTCAATGTGGGCAAACTTCTTCTGGGGGATCTTTCCGGGATGCTTCCCTGTACTCCCTGGGGCGTTATCCAGCTGCTTGACCGTTCCGGGATCAGTCCTGCGGGAAAACATGCCGTCGTACTGGGCAGAAGTAACATTGTAGGCAAACCCATGGCGGCTCTGCTTATGGCGAAAGGGAAAAATGGCGATGCCACTGTTACCGTCTGCCACTCCCGGACAAAAAATCTTGCGGAAATCACAAGAAGTGCCGATATCATCATTGCCGCCATCGGCAAACCGGAATTTCTGAAAGGGGATATGGTGAAAGAAGGGGCGATCGTTATTGATGTGGGCATCAACCGTATTGCTGATGCTGCCGCACCCAAAGGAATGAGACTTGTGGGGGATGTGGCTTTTGATGAAGTTGCCCCGAAAGCCGGAAGGATCACTCCCGTACCCGGCGGCGTAGGCCCCATGACCATAGCCATGCTTATGAATAACACCATCCGGGCATTCAAGGCAGCCATGAAGAAAAAATAAACAGGAAAGGGGGATCTGTATGTCCGGAATCATATTTTTTATTGTTTTTGCCATAGTCATTCTCAATTTTCTTTCCCACTTTGCCAAACAGGGAAAAAATGAGGAAAGCAGAAAATCCGGACAGAACAACGGTGGAAAAGCAAAACAATTTTCCTCCTCCCCTTTTCTTATGGTCCAGAAAACAAAATTAAATGGCGCATGGATGGAAAGTGCCGGAGAAATGGGCTTATCCTTCCTGCGCCCCAATGAAAACAACCCCCTGCCTGCCATCGGCGGTAATATTGAAAATATGCAAATATCCGTTTCCTTGCGGGAAGAACCCGGAAGCGGGATCATGGAGACCCATTATAAGGTTCTTTATCCGGAAGATCTGGGGTTGGATTTTTACTTTGTCAAAGCCGTTCCGGAACGCATGAAAATTTTTTCCAAAGGGAAAAAAAGATGGGATAAACTGGATCGGGAATTGCCGGAATATTCGAGTAAGGAAGAAATATTCCTTACTGCCAAAGATGAAAAGATCCTGGAAAGTTTCCTTGATAAGAAAAGGAAAGAAGACCTTTTCTGGTGTCTGCAATTCCAGGAGGAACTTCTTATTGATGACCGCAGTGTTACTTTGATCTATGACGGTATTGACGATAAGGTGGAAGAAATTACTGCCAGGATCCGGCTGGTACTTCAACTTGCCAGAACATTCGGCTCTTTAAGCAACGGGGAAAAGATCCTTTATCACAGACTTCCTGTTAAAAATGTTTCTGAAAAAGTTTCTGCAATGCCGGAAGAAAAGAAGAGTACACTTCCTCCGTCACCCTCTCCCGTAACAGGAACAGTTCTTCCCCCTTTGCCGAAAGTGGTTTTCCCGAAACCTGAAATGAATAAAAAGGAAGAAGTCAGAGAAGAAAAATTTTTGGTTCCTCCTGTGGAAAATACCGGAAAGGTGGAGGATACTGAAAAAACAGAATGTATGCAAACACCGGTTCCGGAAGCGGTGGAGAGTGTTTCTTCTATTCTTTCCATCAATGATATAGCGGAACATCTTTTCTCTAATTCTTTTGCCGGAAGCGGGGAAAAAGAGTATTTTAATACTGTAAAAGGTGACATAGTTTCCTGGAATGGCGTTTTGCAAAGTGCTTATGATTATTCTTCCGACTTCCTTTTCGGTTCAGGAGGAGGGGTAAAGGCAAAATTTCTCCTTATGGAATACAAGAAAGAGGGCTCTTTCCTTACCAGCAAGATTTTTGCTGTGGTAAGTTTCCCCAAATGTGAGGGGGAGTTTTTACGGAAAAATATCGGCAGAAAATTTGCTTTTTCCGGCAAAATTTTCCACTTTGAAAGTATCTCCAAAGAGATCATGCTTTCTGATGGAAGTTTTGAAAAACAATAAGGCGGAATGATACACTTTCGTGTGGGGAAATACGGGAATAAATGAAGCACACAAGAGGATTTCCGGCAGTGTTTTTCTGTCTGGAAATAAAAAATAATCTCAATTTTTTTGAATTTTTTCAAAATGTGCCTTGAAAAATAATGGCGGCGCGGATAAATTAATTTGCATTTAATGAAAATTATTACAGGAATAAACAAATGATGCATGGCGCAAATACAGCTTTTACAAGATCTGCAATCATTATTGCGGACAGCCGTATTATTGCCCGGATCAGCAACATTTTCCGAATTAGCAGCATTATTATTTAAGATCACACGCAACCAACATTACACGGCTTGCGGGTGGTCTTAACAGAAGTGTCAAAAGGACACTTTGAAGATTCTCCCCCGCCTGTTCGTGTAAAAAATAAACGAAGAGGAAAAATATGGAAAATCTCGAACAAATCGGAACACGGGTTCAAGGAATCCGTACAGAAGCAAACTATTCAGTTGAAGAGATGGCCGCAGCTCTGGGCATTACACCCGAAGAGTATATTTCCTATGAAAAAGGAAAAGCGGAAGCCCCCTTTTCATTCTTTTACAAATTTGCCGAGTTTTGCAATATTGAGATTTCCTCCGTCTTGAGCGGTGAAGCCTCTAATCTGACTTCCTATACAATAACTCGTGACGGAGAAGGATTCTCCCTTGCCCGCAAACCCGGTTTCTGTTATCTGCATCAGGCTATCCACATGAAAAACCGCGTGGGTGAGCCTTTTGTGATCACCGCTCCCTATGAGGGGGAAAATCCCGACCTGGAATTTCTTACCCATTCCGGTCAGGAGTTCATCCTTGTCATAGAAGGGGCACTGCGTGTTGTGCTGAAAGGAAAGGAAGAGGTGCTTAATGTAGGGGATACCATCTATTTTGACGGCAGATCCGCCCACGCTCTTACTGCGCTCAACGGTAAAAGCTGTAAATTTCTTTCCATAGTGATGCACACCGGTCTTGAGGAAGTAAATGAAAGCAAAACCAAGGTCAAACACTCCCGCAGTGAGCAATCCTCCGCGGAAAACGGCACTTTGCTCTATCAGAAATATATGAAAGAAACCTGGGACGAAGAAGGAAATTTGTGCAAGGTGGATTATGATGTTCCGGAAAATTTCAACTTTGCCTTTGATGTTCTGGATCATCTGGCAGAAAAGAACCCGGATAAACTTGCCATGCGCTGGATCTCCAATACCAAAGAGTGCAAGGATCTTTCTTTCAAAGATATTTCTGAAAACTCCTCCCGTACAGCCAATCTCTTCTACTCTCTGGGGGTTCGTAAAGGCGACCGGGTGATGCTGATCGTCCGTCGTCATTATCAGTTCTGGTATCTTTTGAATGCTCTGCACAAACTGGGTGCTGTTGTCATTCCCGCACCGGTGCAGCTTCTGGGACATGATATAGAATACCGTATCAACAAGGCTCATGTGAAATGTGTGGTCTGTACTGCCGGTGACGGCGTTTGCGAAGCGGTGGATTCTGTCGCAGATAAAACCCCCTCTCTTCAATGGAAACTTGTGGTCAACGGTGAACGGGACGGCTGGATGAATTTTGATGCCATGTATCCCAACTTCCCCGCAGTTTTTGCCAGACCGGAAAATCTCAAAGCCACAGATCCGCTTCTGATCTTTTTCAGTTCCGGAACTACCGGCTATCCCAAAATGGTGGAACACGATCATACCTATCCTATCGGTCACATCATGACTGCGCGTCACTGGCACAAAGTGGATCCCAACGGTATCCATTTTACCGTGGCAGATACAGGATGGGGAAAAGCACTCTGGGGCAAGATCTACGGTCAGTGGCTCTGTGAAGCAGCCGTATTCACCTATGATTTTGACCGTTTCCATGCTGCGGATATGCTGCCCATGTTCAAGCAGTACGGGATCACCACTTTCTGTGCCCCGCCCACCATTTTCCGTTTCCTTGTGAAAGAAGATCTGACACAATACGATTTCTCCACCCTGCAGCATGTGACTACTGCCGGGGAAGCCATGCCGCCGGAAGTAAGTGAATCCTTTGCCCGTGTTTCCGGACTTTTGCCCCATGAAGGTTTCGGACAGACGGAAACAGCTCTTTCCATCGGAACTCTGGCAAATGTTACTCCCAGACCCGGCAGTATGGGGAAAGCCAATCCCCAGTATGAGGTCGTTCTGCTGGATCCCGATGGAAAAGAAGTTGCCACTGGCGATACCGGAGAGATCTGCATAAAAGCGGAACAGCACGATCATCCCATGGGGCTTTTCGATCAGTATGTGGATAATGAAGAAGATACCCGCAAAGTCTGGCATGACGGCTATTACCATACCGGAGATCAGGCATGGGTGGATGAAGACGGTTACTTCTGGTATGTGGGAAGAGCCGATGATATCATCAAAACTTCCGGTTACAGAGTTGGGCCCTTTGAAGTGGAAAGCGTCATCATGGAATTGCCGTATGTGCTGGAATGTGCCGTTACCGGTGTTCCTGATGAAACAAGAGGGAAAGTCATCAAAGCAAGCATTGTGCTTGTGAAAGATAAAGAAGGCAGTGATGAACTGAAAAAAGAAATTCAGGAGTATGTGAAAACGCACACTGCACCTTACAAATATCCCAGAATCGTGGAATTTATGTCTGAATTGCCCAAAACCGTCAACGGAAAGATCCGCCGTGTGGCTCTGCGGGACAAGGACAACGCATAAAGATACGTTTATAAAAACTTTTTTGTAAAAACGGGAATTCCGGTAAAAGTATGAGAAAGCCGGAATTCCTTTTTTTTTCTATTGATGCAAGCGGTTTCTTAAATTTATAAGATATTTGCATTTTGGAAAGATATGTTCTTCTTTTTTTGTTTTCCTTCTTGAAAAAATGTTTTTTCTATATATAGTATACTGAGAGACAATACTTTATTCATTTCTGGGAACAGGAAAAGTATGGGATCTGTCGGACGAAAGAAAAACAAACGCAAAGGAAATACTGTAATGTATATTATGCGCCGCAAAAGTTTTACTCTTATCGAATTATTGGTTGTTATTGCCATCATCGCCATTCTTGCCGGGATGCTGCTTCCTGCTTTGAACAAAGCCAGAGGAATAGCCAAAAGTATGCAGTGTCTCAATAATATCAAGCAGATCGGTTTCGGGATCATCAACTATCAGGAAACCTATAAAGAATATTTTGTCCCCTACAACCTTTTCAGTCAGAGTTGGGTATTCGGACTTGCGGATGTGAAAAGCAATAATTACGGAACGCAGAAATCAAAATCATTGAAACTTATTGATTTCCGTCTTTTCTTCTGTCCCTCTTCCAAAGTTTCCTATAAAGAGGGGCTTGCATTGTATGAGGAGGAATTATCCATGTATTCTGATTACGGTTACAACTGGTATATCCTCAATAATGTGCTTAAATGCAAACTGGAAAGAAGCGGACATTGTAAAATACCCAGCAAACAGTTTGTTACAATGGATTCCTGCTCGAAACTTGGCGTGGATACCGGTAAAGATAATGCAACAAGTCTTGTAAATTCCTACAGTACCACAGCGGAAAGATTTCCTGATGCTTTCAAGCACGACGGGAAAATAAATGCCTCCTATGCCGACGGACACGCTGGATCCGTGAGGATCGCCAACAAATTCAAGCCTCACGGTACATTGGGTACAGGGGATGTCTGGCGGCGCAGAACTTATGACTGGAACCATTTTTATGATTGCAGTAAGTAAGGTCCTTTGCAAAAATAAGAAAAAAGAAAAGGGGTTGTTGCAAAACCTTTAAAAAAGGTGAGCAACAGCCTTTTTTATTGTTTGAGCTGAATCTTGGAGGTATAACAGGTCATAACAGGAGAGAATTATACCTTATTTTATAAATAAACAAGGCTGTTTATTCCATTGCTCAAATATTGTGTTTGATGGAACTGGATTTTTGATCGTTTATAAAAAAGTTGGAATTGTTTTTATCGTTGACGATAAAAGCAATTCCGTCAAAAGTTTTTGGAAGATGGGGGGCGGGGAAGAGAACCTTTTTTCAAAAAGGTGTCTTCCCCGCAAAA
>JAGBXB010000095.1 GCA_017629515.1 Lentisphaeria bacterium
CCTTTCCAGGAGACAAGATTACAGTATCGGGAAGCACTGTAACCCCTGTTGAGAAAACCCCGTCTGGTGGCAAGATAAGAGCCGCCGTCATCACCGGATACCCCGGCAAGCTGAACGATAAAGGTCTGTATAAAGGGACTTCTACCCTGAATACGGTGCTGGAAGTCGATATACAGTTCAAACTGATTGGAGGCAAAGGCAATTTCCCCGATACTCAAAACATGTGCCTGTGTAGCAAATTTTGAACTTTTTTCCTGTTCCTCCCACCGTTTGATCACCCCTTTGCAGCGGCTTCTTTCCGCAAGCAATTTACTGTTTTCTTTCAGTGTGATCTGGGGATCCACTCCCTCTTCCTCTTTCTTGAACGAAAGTTTATTAAGTTCTTTCAGGCGGCTGACGGAAAGATCATAATCTTCTCTTGTGATCATGCGTTTGGATAATTGAAGATCCAGCACTTCATGGTGAATGGGGGCTTCTGTGATCATATCCTTTTTCGCCCAGGAATAAACCTCTTCCACGCTGGCGGCGATCCTCTGGGCAATATCCTTTCTGCGGAATTCTTCGGTAAAGCGTTCTGTTTTGCCGTATTTCAAAGCATACCGGCGGTTTTCCGCATTTATATAATGCAGTTGCCGGGGGGCAAGATCTCCCCCTGCCGCCGCCTGGGGAAGAATAAAGATGTTACCGAATTTTTTACGGATGGCTTCCCTTGTTTCATTCCAGAATGAAGCGGAAAGCTGATATATTCCTTCAGAATTCTGGGAGGGACAGGGGACATTGACCAATACACCGGTAAGTTTCTTCTTTTCATCGAAAGTAAAAAGAATATTGGTGAAAGAATCCGCCCCGCCTTCATAGCCGGAAAATTTACTGTCCGCAGTATTGCCGTACATCACAGCGTGTCCGTTCACCCCGTGGGTGGAGTTATTTACTGCTCCGGGTCTTTTGGAAACATCATCCATGTAAAGAGATCTTCTGCTGTGGGCTACCACGGCATAACCGTAACCGTAGGCGATCGCCCCGCGGGAACGTTTTTCCCATCCTTCGCATACGGCAGAAGCAATTTTATCCACCATGAATTTCCGGTATTCCAATCCATCCATGATCTCCATGGAGGTGGGAATAGGAACATCGCCCTTCAGTTCTTCGTCTTTCCCCGTAACATTGGTCTTGTGGAATCCGGGTCCGGTATGGGTATGGGTCACATTGAGAAGGATCTTTTCAACAGGGATGGCAGAATTGCGTTTTGCCACTTCCTCTTTCACCGCATCCGTCAGACCGCCGCGGCAGGTGACAAGATCAATGGAAAGGAAACAGACATCATCATTTCCGTCACTGATCCAGAGAGCAGTGGCGGTAATGGGGTCAAGGATCCCGGTGGAAATACGCATATGGAACTGCCCGGGCAGATTGACCGGTTTTTCCGTGGAAATATCTGTGGATGCCCAGCCGATAGAAAGAAAATTTTTTTCCATGATTATTTTCCTTGTGTTATCTGCTTAAAGTTTCTGGATAAGGTAGTGGATGGAGGGGAAGTCTCCGCCGGTGGAAAATTTGATTTTACCATTTTCCGTTACGGGATTGGCACTTCCCACCTGCATACCATTATCGCCGATGGCATCCACCCGGAAGATCCCCTGATTGTTTTCGATCTCGATCTCCGCTTCGATGACTTCCGCTTCAATGGGACCGTGGCCTTTGGAATACTGGACAGTATGATTATCATTATACTGTGCATCCGTATTATCGCAGTTGCCTACAACGGTAAGGAGGATGTTGTCAGATTCAGCAATGGGAGCATCCGTAAGGGAACTCATAACGACAGCGGCATAGGCATTGCGGCAGCGGATGGTCACGCCATCAAGTTTGATCTCCCCGGCAGCCCCCAGAAATCCGTAGGCGGCTTTTGTACGGGGGGAGTCGATAAGGGCAATGCGTTTTTTCAGATCACGGGTAAGTTCTCCTGTATCGGAAGTGATTTTTTCCACATCTTTGGGGATCACCCGTTCATAAGGATCCACCACTTTTGCATTGGCGGGGATGGTCATACCGTCCACCATTGTAGCCGTTGTGGTATGATCGCAGGCACAATCCAGAGCCGGGTAATTATACACGATGGAGGGGCCGTCTACGCCCTCCGGAATATTTGTGCAGTCAGCACTCAATCTTCCCCGGGATACATATTCCTCCCCTTTGGCTTTTGCTTCGGAAAGCAGAAGTTCATTTACAGGAACTACGGTAAGCTGACCGGAAGTGCGTACATCTTTTCTGCGTACCATCAATGCGGCATGATAGAAAAGAGAGAAACGGCAGGGATCGTTGAATGCATCGAATACTCCGCTGCGGTAGGGTACTCCGGAAAGAGCTTCACCGGTAATGGGGGCGGCGATCATATCGATATTGGGGCGGTTGTCATATCTGTAAGTATGGATGGTGGTTCCGCTCCAACCCTGCAATGCAGTACAGGCGGCAATGTGAAGAGTTCCTTCCGCACGGTACTGATTGGGCCAGGGATCATCCCATTCAGAAATGAAGAAAGGACGATCTGCGGTACGGTAGAAGGGGAAACAGGCAAGCCAGGTATCCCGGTTTCCCAGGAAAGAAGCATTGCGGAACTGTTTCAGGTGGGGAGACCATTTCCAGTCACACCAGTAACAATGGGAATCGGTAAAATCCATACCGGTACTGGCGTGGAGCAATGCTACTCCCCCGCTGTTCCAGTTGGTTCCGGCAATGGGGATCTTTACTCCGTTTTGCCGCATGTGTTCACGCATATCATCAAAATATTTTTTCTGAAGATCGATTTTGAAAAGGGTCATTTCCCTTGTTCTTTCCGTGCAGGAATTTTCGGATAAATTGATATTTTCCACAGGAGGATAGCCATTTTCTTTCCGCCATGCCTGATATTTTTCTTTCAAACGGGAAAGGTAGGGCTCCACGACCATATCGCAGTTGCCGAAGATCTCGCTTTCGTTGGTGATTTCGGTCAACGCAATGGCGGGATCGTCTTTATAGGCAAGTTTGGTATAGGGGTTGTAATGGTTCCACAACTGATCGCAGAACTCTTTCTGCAAAAGGATCATCTGTTCATCATACATACTGTGTTTTTTAGCCGCATCCCGCAGATTTATGGCATTTTCCACCCCGTCACCGCTGCGGAAACGGCGGTAGGTGAGAAGATCCATATAAACATAAATGCCGTTCTTTTTGAGAGCATAAATAAGATAATCCAGTCTGTCCATGCTTTCCGGATCAAGGGAACGGGTGTTTTCCAGTCTTTTTCCTCTGGTGAACTGGAAAATATTGGGAGTGGACCAGTCACCATCCATCTGGTGGAAGCGTACCATGTTCAAACCGAATTTCGCAAGGCGTTTTGCCACCATCTCACTGTATTCATGGGAGGGGAAACAGGCGGCACTGTTGAAGTTTGTACCCCAGAATTTTGCTTCAACGCCATCTTCAAACACCATTTTCCCTTCTTTACAGGTAAGGAAACCATGTTTTCCGGCAGGCATTTCACTTTCAAAAACGAAAGAGATATCAATGGGGGAATCATCCCATGGCGGGGTGAATTTTACAGTACGGTCGATGTTGGTCTGCATTTTTTACTCCTTTTCCGGTGGAAAATTAAAATAGGAATCCGGTTCAAAAACTCAAAAGATCACTGCAAAAAACATCCTTTACTGTATTGCAGAAATCTTTTCCTCTCTACAATATCATGGAAAAAGGGAAATACAATAAAAAATAAGGGTAAAATATTGTGAATATCTATACAATGTTGCTGTTTTTTGATTTTTCTATCGCTCCGGGGGTTTATTTGGGAGAATAACTGAATAGATTTTTTCCGGAACCGGAGCAAAAAAAAGGGGGTGTTGCCAAACCTTAAAAAAAGGTGAGCAACAGCCTTTTTTATTGTTTGAGCTGAATATTGGAGGTATAACAGGTCATAACAGGAGAGAATTATACCTTATTTTATAAATACACAAGGCTATTTATTCCATTGCTCAAACATTGTGTTTGAGGGAACTGGATTTTTGATCGTTTATAAAAAAAGTTGGAATTGTTTTTATCGTTGATGATAAAAGCAATTCCGTCAGAAGTTTTGGGAAGATGGGGAACGGGGAAGAGAACCTTTTTTCAAAAAGGTGTCTTCCCCGCAAAACATTTTTACAACAGCCCCATATTGCTTCTATTCAACTTTTCAGCGTCTGCCGCCACGGTGTCCGCCATGTCTTGCCGGAACCGGTCTGCCGCCTCCCGGAGCGGGTCTGCCGTATGCCGGAGCGGGTCTGCCATATGCCGGAGCGGGTCTGCCGTATGCCGGAGCAGGTCTTACAGGAGCAGGACGGACGGCCCGCGGGGGCGGAGGAGCAGCTCTGTGATGTCTGTGGGGAGGACGCCAGGCGGGAGGGGCGGGAGGCCGGGGACCACGTCCACCCCAGCACCATACATTGTTATAGAAGTACCAGCCGTTATAGCAGGGGACATAGACATTGTTATAGTACCCGTAATCAATGACAGCAGGAACAACCACAACCGGGGCAGGCGGGGGCGGAGGAGCAGGAGCAACCACAACCGGGGCGGGAGCAGGAGTAACCACAGCCTTGACCAGATTAACGATATCGGTAGCAAGTCTCACCCCTCTGCCATCGTCTTTGGGCCGATGGTGATGAGGCGGAGGAGGCGGCGCACCGAAAGCATACTGTACTGTCAAAAGTACAACGGCAAAAACGGCAATCTGACAAATGTTTCTTTTCATTTCTGTTCTCCTTTTTTTACGGTTTTGATATCCATATGATTTCCAGCACATTCTTCATCAATTTTTTAAAACATTTTGCAATGTTTCTCTCTTTTCTCCCCTTGAAACGCAAGAACAGTATGGTTTATTGTGTAAAATATTTTATTTTTCAAAATTATTTTACAATTTAATTATTTTCACTTTTCTTTCTGCTGTTTTTCACACATTCAAAAAAGAACGCAAGTCCGCATCCGGCAGTCATAAGCAGGAAAGGCAGAAGTGAGATCTGATTGCGGATGGAGGAAGTGGAAACAGCCTCCAGAAGATAAAAAGCACTTACCAGAACCAGAACAAGAATGGAAAAACTTTTGTTCCGGAAAGGATCCAGCAGCACAAACCAGGAAAGCCCCAATATGGTAAGAAGCCATACCACATAGGATAAAATTGTAACAGAAGGCATAAAGACTTTTGAAGGATTTTTCAGAAGAAATGCAAATTTTTCCGTAAAATATTTTTCCTGTTTCTGATACAGATCGGCACGGAAAGGAACAAGGACATTTTTATTGAAAAGAAGTTTGCAGTACTCTGCAGGATGCCGGAAAATGATCTTTGCCATTTCCTTATCCCGCCGTGCAAAATAAGTTCCCGCATCCACTTTACCGTTGGAAGCATCTTTCCTGCTTTTCTCCCAGGTCATTTTTACCGCCTTGCGGAAATTGCTGTCAAAATTTGCCCGGTCGGTTTTCAGGGAAAGAAGCATTGCAGAAAGGAAAAGCCGGTCTGAACTTTCCCCGTCTATGCGCCACGCTCCGCAAAAACTTCTGTTCAACGCCAATGCCGGGAAAAGAATAACCATATTCACCAGAAGAAGCAGAAGGATATACTCTGTTTTTCTCCGTAAAGTATAGTTTTTACACAGTATGATAATAAGCACGACGGGAATAAACCAGAAAAGATTGCGGGAGTCTGTCAATGCCGCCAATGCTCCGGCAACTGCGGCAAAGAAAAGATCCACCACAAGAGAAGTTTTCAGGAAGCGCAAAAGGAAACACCCCTGCAGAGAAAGCAGAAAGAGAAACAGCGTCATCCCCCAGTAAGGGACATTGGGAAACGCCGCGACGATAAGCAATGGGGAAAGTGCATAAAGTCCCGAAGCCCATAATCCGCTTTTCCAACCACCTACGGCAGAAGCTCCTGCGTAAACAGCATACAACGCCAGAACAGAAAGAAACAATCCGGCAAGTTCCGCAATAAGCATCCTGTTCTTTCCCGCATACTTGAAAAAGGAGAGGAAAATACGGTAAAGGGGGGCTTTGCGGATCTCAACATGATCCACGCTCTTTTTTTCCGGAGAGTAGTTACAGAAGTGTTTCCGGATCGCCATTGTATTTTCCTTATATACTTTTTCTTCCAGTCCCGGAGTACGCAAAGCTGTTTCCATGTGGGGCAGGGCATACGCCAGACGCAAAACACAGGCAAGGATCAGAAGACTCCATACCGCCCATACAGCTTTTGTATGCATTTTCGTGTAAGAAGTGAAAAGAGCCCCCTGTTTGCTTTCTGCAAGAAGTTTCTTCTGTTCCCCCACAGATTTGAAACGCCATTTCAATGCCGTCCAGAGTCCCTGGAATCCATCTTTTGCCCGGATCTTTTTACCGCAATCCATCTTCCGGGGATAGTAGGAAACAGGTACTTCCATAATGGAAAAACCCAGCCGGAACAGTTTACAGGTCACTTCCACCTCCCATTCAAATTTCTCCCCCTCCACTTCGAGAGAACGAATGAGATCGCCATCGAAAGTCTTGTAACAGGTGGGTTCATCTGTAAGTGTTCCGTTATAAAGGAGGTCGATCCAGAAAGAGAGAACAATTCCGCCCAGATAGAAAAGGGGTGCAGAATAAAAACGGTTGCGGTTTTCCGCCTCCCTTGATCCGTAAACGACTTTACTTTTTCCCTCCATAATGGGGCGGATACATTTCACATAATCTGCCGGATCATATTCCAGATCCGCATCCTGAATGATAACGAGAGAACCTGTACTTCTGGCGATCCCGGCTTTCAAAGCAGAACCTTTTCCGCCATTTTCCTTTTCCAGATAGAGGAAAGACCGGGAGGGATCTTTTCCGGAATGATTTTTCAGAAAATTCCGGATGGCGGCTGCCGAGCCATCCGTGGAACCGTCATTGACAATAATGATCTCCATGGGAATACCCACAGAGGTATTTACCACTTTTTCCAACAATGTTTCAACGGTATTTTCCTCATTATAAACGGGAATGATCACAGATAATTTATGTTTTTTTTCCGGCATATTTCACCATTTTCCTGCGTTAAAAATATTTTTCTCTGTAAATTTAACAGCAAAAGAAGAGAAAATCAAGTTGCAAAAGAAAGAAATACCATTCTTCTTTACAGTAAATTTTACGGAATAACTTTGTTACAGACGGGGTTTTTTGCAGAATATCCGGGAATTTTTCTTGTAAAAAAAAGAAAAAGGGTGTAAATTAATCATGAGATTATCCACATAAAATTACAGTGGAAAAAGAAGTGAAAAATCCACATAAAATACGGAAATAAGGAAAATACCGATGAAAAAGAAGATGATGAAAGTCATGTCGTTGCTTCTGGGGAAACAGTCCTCCATGGGGTTGAGCGTCATATACATTGTCATGGCAGTGGCATTTCTGCTGATCGTTTCCCTGAACCTGTATGCGTACTTCAACATTTCCTCTCTGGGAACAGAATACGGGGAAGTAAGTACCGCTATCAAAGGATTCCGGCTGGAATGCAGGGAAGCATACAATACGATGAAAGACATCGTTGTTTATAAGGTAAAAGATAAAAAAGAATCCGATATCTGGGACAAGCTGAAAAAGGCAAAGGAATATTGGGATCAGATTTTCAAATACCATCCGGAGATCCGCAGTCTGGGAAAAAAATCCGATACGGAAAGAGATATTCTTGAAAAATTAAGCGATTGTGTCAACGAAATCGGCAAAAAAGGTGATGCTGCCGTATCCGGGGTCAGTAATATGGAAAAACACCTGGAAATCGCGGAACAGGCCCTTGACGGTATCGAAAGCAACTTGAAAGACCGTATCGGAAACGAGGTAGTTCTTGTCAGGGTCGTGTATGTGATCCTGATCCTCTTCATTATCGTGACCTTTATCGGGATCATCCTGATCATCTTCTTCGGAGAGTGGATCTTCCGGAAACGCTCCCAGGCACTGGAAGGAAAGTTCACCAATTTGAATGCTCTCGTTCAGGGATTCGACTCCATCATCATCACCATAAGCAACAAAGGAGTCATCAAAAGCTGGAACCTGAACGCGGAACGCTATTTCGATAAAAAAGCGGAAGAAGCCATGGAAGCAAATATCTATGAGATCTTCCCTTATATGAGCAAACTCAAACCCATCTTCGATCAGGCAGTCTATTCCAATAAACGCACCTACCGTTACCATGAACTTGTAGCGGTAAACCGCGGTCCTTTGCGGGTCATCAATATTCTCTGCGTGCCGCTGGTCTCCATGGAATATAAAAGCGGGTATTCGGAACTTCTTGTAAAACTGGAAGATGTGACCTCATTCTGCCTTGAAGAAGACCGGAAGATCCTTACCCAGAAAGTGGAAGCCATGTATGCGCTTTTGGAATCTGTGGAACGGGATTCCGCCCCCATGATGGAAAATATCAGTAATGCCATGGTCAATGTCAATACTATTGCAGCGGAATGCGGCAGAGAGGACGAGATCACCGCCTATACCTCCTACATGCGTACCACACTTGCCCAGATCGGGATCCTCCCCCAGCTTTATATGTCTGCGGTGGCGGGCAGTTCCGTCAGTAAGACCCACATCGACCTGAACGAAATGATCATGTATGTATTGAGAATATGCCAGAAAACCTTCGATTCCCGTGTAAGTATCGAGGTATCTCTGAATGAATCCCGCTCCTGGGTGCTTGCCAACCCCATAAGACTTTTCTACGCCTTCCTGAACATTGTACGCAATGCGGAAGAAGCCATGATCACCATGCGGAAAGAGGGTGAGGAAGCCGGCGGTATTCTTTCCGTTTCCGTGGAAAAGATCCCCGCTGAACGGGTAAGTATCGACAAGATCGTGCGTTACCGTCATGCCTTTGATGATGAACCCGCCTATTGGATCGTACTGGTTTCCGATACAGGTGTGGGGCTTTCACCGGAAGTAAAGGCAAATGCTTTCGACCCCTTCTTCACCACAAAGGATAAAATGAAACATAAAGGATTGGGGTTGTGTACCACAGCCAATATCATTGATGAACTCGGCGGGCATGTGGATATCAACTCCCAGGTGGGTAAAGGGACGGTCTTCAAACTCTTCCTCCCGGAATCCAAAGAGGCTGCCGCAAGCGAAGGAAGCGTCAATGATTCTCTGGACTTTGATGAAAGTCTTATTGTAAAAGGTTCCGGAAGACTTCTTCTGGTCATTGATGACCCGCTGCTCAATGATACCATGACCAAACTTTTCCGCAAGATCGGTTATGAGGTGATTTCCGCCGGAAACGGTTTTGAAGCGGTAAGTCATTATGTAAATTACGGCGGAGACTTCAAAGGGGTGCTTCTGGATATTTCCACAAAGTATATGACTGCTTCGGATACCTATTTCCAGCTTACATCCATTAATGGGGATGTAAAAATCATTGTAGCACAGACTTCTGACAGGGATGACGCAGTTGTCAATCTGAAAAACGCCGGATTCACCAACTTTATCCAGAAACCGTATCCTATTGATATGCTTTCTCAAAAGATCGCAGAATTTTAAAATTATCTCAACAGTATATTTTGTATTCAAAAAGGAGAAAAAATGTTGAAAATCGGTATTGTAGGGTGCGGACTTCAAGCCGCTACCATTGCAAGTTATTTGAGTGTGTACGGCGATGAATATGAAGTCGTTGCCGTCATGGACATGAATATGGAGGGAGCCAAAGCCCGTATGGCACAAAAAGGAGTGAAAATTGCAGAAAACTGCATTTATACTCCCGATGTGGATGCCTTTATTGCCAGTGCTCCTGCCATGGATGGAATCATTATCGGTACTTACTGCGCCTCCCATACAGAGATCGCCTGTAAACTGGAAAAACTGCATATTCCCCTGTATATCGAAAAACCTGTGGCTATTGATTTTGAACAGGTGAATACCCTTTATAAAACTTTCAAAAATTCCACCACCCCCATCCAGGTCTCTCTGCCCATGCGTCTATGCCCCCTGACACAGGAAGCCAAAAAGATCATTGAAAGCGGCAAGATCGGGAAGATCTGTCAGGTCGTGGGTTTTGAAGATACCGACGGGGAAGTATATTTCACCACCTGGTTCCGGGATGCGGATAAAACCGGTGGGATGTTCATGCAGAAAGCCGTTCACGATATCGACTATATGCTTTATCTGGCAAAAACCACCCCGGCGGAAGTCTGTGCCATGCGTGCAAAGATCCATTATACCGGGGATAAGGATTACGAACAGACCTGTGACACATGCGCCGACAGATATACCTGTCAGCATGGCCCTACCTTCCGCTTCAATGAAAGAGGAATGGCGGAATCTTATGAGGACGCCCTTGACCATCTGACCAAGATCCGCACTCCTGACGGAGAATTTCTGCGGAAACGCCTTTGTGCGGTCTCCAAAGATATTGCCATTGAGGATATGGGTTCCTGCATCATCCGTGGTACAAACGGGGTACAGATCACCCATACACAGAACTTTATCGCCAGTTGCGGAGCCTGCCGCCGTGGTGCAAGATTTGTAGGAAGTCTGGGGTCTCTGGATATCGACTTCAATCACGGCACACTCTGCTATATGTCTTCTGTCAATATGGATATTGTCAACTATAAGGTCAATGGCGGTAAACTCTCCCACTATGGAGGAGACAGACAGCTTGTGGCAAGTTTCATCAATACCATGCGTACAGGTGAACGGGGGATAACCGACCTGATCACCGGAGATGGTATCATGAGTACGCTTACCTGTATTGCCGCAAGGGAATCTGCGGACAGCGGCAAATTTATGAAAGTAGCCTTTACGGAAGAATAAAAACCTTCAGAAAAAAGTACGGAAAAGTACGGAGAGAGTGGAGATCCATTCTCTCCGTTTTTTTGTTGCAGTTCTGAAGAAAAAATTATTTTTCCAAACCCTTTTCAAATTTTTCCGGGAAGGAGTTTATATTTTTCCACAGCGGCTTTTCGTAAGTTACCGGAAAATTCTCCCGGCAGGAACGGATAAATTCCATCTTTTTTTCTTTA
>JAGBXB010000096.1 GCA_017629515.1 Lentisphaeria bacterium
AGGAGGGGGAATATACTGTTCCGGCACACAATCCGGCAAGGCTGTTGCCGTTTTCGTCATAGAGCATGACTTCTCCGGAAAGGTTCAGCAGCAGAACCACCTCTTTGCCTGCCCAGGCTTCCGGAATTACCCCCCGCAGGCGGAACCACGCTCTTTCCCAGCTTTTTCCCCAGAGTTCCCCCCGGCAGATCGGCTGGTAGGAAAGGTCGTGATGTTTTTCAAAAGGCAGACAGCTTCCGGTATGGGCGAATTTGGTTTGCATAGCAACCGTTTCGGCATACAGATCCTGTTGGAGTCTTTTCAGAAATTTTTCGGCATAGTTCCGGTATTCTGTGGTAAACATTGTGTGATAACATCCCTGTCTGAAAAGATTTATTTTTCGAGTATGATATTGCCGAACCCGGCAGGCTGATGAACCACCATTGCCCCCCAGGAACTGGACTCTTTTTTCCCGTCTTTTTTATCGTGGTGGAACGTCCGGAAGAACATTCCCTTGAGTGCTTTGGGAGCTTTTTCTTTGAACCCTAAAGAAGCAAAGGGAATAGAGAAAAGAATCCTGTACTCATTTTCCATGACCTTTGCCTGACTCTTCCAGCTTGTGTTCCATTTGCCGTTATAGCCTTTTGCATCATATTTTTCATTACGGAAATTCACGGCGAAGTGACAGTACAACTCTTTTGCTTTTCCGGAATCAAGGAAGAGTTCGACATGATCGCCGTCGGGAAAAACTTCCGTACCACGGAGATTGGCGGGACTGTAAAGATTTTTGATCCTGTCATCTGTGCAGATAAAAAGGATATGCAATGCTTTTCCATCATGCATGACTTTTACTTTTGTGGGATATTTGGAAGCGACAGCGGGCCTGTTCATTACTTTGAATTCAGAAATCAAAGCTCCTTTATCCCACAATGGAGAATCTACCGTCAAATTTTTCCCCGCAGTATCCACGCAGGGAACACGGAGTTCCGCCTGGGCATAAAGCTCCTTGTTTTTCATCCAGTTTTCAAATCTTTCCAAATGGTCCGCAACAAGTTTTTTGACATTTGCCTGATTGGCTTTCTTCAAGGCTTTTTTCAGAAGCGAATGGCATTTTTCCTCTATATTTTTATTGGAAATATAGTAAATGGCATTCCGGTAAGCATTGTCTGAAAGTGTGGAAGGCAGCTCATCACTGTACCAGGCATTGCGGATAAGAGCATAGTATTCTTTCATCTCTTTTTTTGCCGCCTGATAAGTACGGGAAATATATTTATCGCGTAATTTTTCCACATCCTGATAAGGATCCCAGTAGAGTTTGGTAAGAACCCAGAAATCCATTGCAGAAACATCCCAGGAGGCTTTTCCATCATAGTTCCGTTGTTTTTTGGCAGGATCTTCCTTCATGAAAAGATCGGGAGGGCCTTCAGTATAAATCTTTTTAACGCCGATACCTGCCAGATAGCGCATATCTTCAGCAGCTCTTTCTGCCAGCGGCCGGGGGAAGGTAGAAGCACAACCGTAATACTCACGCCACACCATATTGGCCGACCGTTTGGCAAATTCATCGATCCTCTGTTTCCAGATACGGTTTTTCAGATGCAGAATATTCTGTTTATCATCCTTTACCGCCGGACAGAATGCTATATCAATATTATCCGCTATTTTTACAGCAGGGGGCTCAGCAGTAAAGAAATATGCGTAAGTCATGATACGCAGGGACGGAAACTCTTTCTTTAATTTTTCCGCAATTCTGTTGAGATAAATATAATATCTTGTAGAAAGGAAATTCGGGGCTTTTTTGCTCAAAACTTTCCCATCCGGAAGAACAATATCCTGCTGACAGTTTTTACATTCACAGTTGGCATGATTATCTTCAATATTGATGGAGATCATGTCCGTTTGAAATTTTTTCTGCATTTTCTTTATGAGGACAACCGCGTTTTTTGCAAAATGATCTGCTCCAGCCATATTGGAAAAACAAAGCTGTGCCTCTCCTGCCGGACGGCGGATCCCCCCGCAGAGTGCAAAATATTCCGGATGCTTTTGGAAATCAGTTTTTGGCATAAAAAGCTTGAGATTGTGACCGAAAATCGGCATCATCACCATCCCCCCATCCAGAGAACGGTCATAAGAGTCTTTCCTGCCGTACTGTGTGGGATTTTTGTTGCATGCCATCCTTATATTCCAAAGTTCCGTGTCCTTGTTGTAGGGATAACTTGTGATCTGCCAGCCCCGCAAATTATTTACCGGGATATTTCTGTAATTGCTTTTGACAAGGCGGAGAGTTTTTGCCGGAGTAAAGACAGTTCCGTAATTCTGCGGTCTTGCCCAGATGATATCTGTATTTTCCTCCAGAAAGGAATAGACTCCATTAAGAGTGCCTTTGGGAACAGAACCGAAAATATAAATATGATTTCCTTTGCTTCTGACGGCAAAACCGTCATTTCCTTCCAGTGCTTTGAGGTCTTCGGGAAATTTTTCAGCAAAACTTGTTCCGATGAAAATTTTGACAGCAAGTTTTTTATCTGTTTTTGATTTTTCAGCAACCGGCACGGAAACATTTGTGATTTTCTGAATATGTTCCCTTAATTCTTCCGCTGCAAAAGCCTCCACCCGGTGGCTTTCGTCCGGAATAATGATTTGAGCAAAATTTTTGCCGTCTTGCACAAGGGTCTGCCCTGCCAGTGAGAGGGCAAGGATAACTGGCGAAAGTATTAAAAGTATTTTTTTCATAACTGTATTCTCCGATCATGTAAGTATCGATTCAGCCGGGGTTCCGGTTTTATCCGGTCTGATCCCGAAATAAATGCTGCCGCTTATGATTTTCATTTTTCTTCTTTATATACACTTTACTCCTTGATTTCTTCCACCATAATATCATGAATCGTTCCAAAGCGGATCATGGGGGCAATATAATACACTTTTTCAGGTACGCCAAAATCAGCTTTCAAAACTCCTTCTTTATTTTTCCACACTACAAATTTCGCTTTCAACATATTGATCCTTTTGAAATTCTTATCAAGAAAAGTAATAAAAAGTCTGCTGGGGCGTTCGTAAGTTTTTACATGGGCTTTTATGCGGTATCTTTTGCCTGTTTTAACCGGAATCGGATCAAGGGTACACCGGGAGGAACCTTGCTTCGGAAGAATCATATCCGGCAGCTGCATGGCAAATTTACCATTTTCCAATTTTATGATTCTTCCCATAATAAGCGAGTTATACCCGGATAAATTGTATTCCCCCAAATGAAAATCGCCATTGATATTCAGTTTTTTTTCATTACTTTTATTCAGTTTAAGCTCTCTGATCTCTATTTGGTTATCTTTGTTTCCGTTATCTTTGAAACATATTTCCATACTTCTTGCCTGAATGGGGGCATAGAAAATATCCCGGTAAATTTTATCTTTGTGCATAAAAATCCGGTACAAGTTACTCCCATATACTCCCGCCATACACTTTTTGTTATTTTTATCGTAAAAGACAAGAGTCCAGGTCGGAAGAAATTTCCCTTTTGCAAATTTTGACTGATCATAAAAATAGTATTCAAGAACCGGATTTTCTTCAAGAGAATCCGGGCCGTTTATTTTTGCGTGGAAGGAAAGAATATACTTCTGATAGGGGGAAACCGGAAATCTTTTTGTAACAAATTCTTTCTTTTGATCTTTTTTTCCTCCTGAAATAATCTCTTTTACGGAAAGATTTTTTTCAAATGTAAAGACATTCCCTGCCGCAAGATTTACAGAAATAAATAATAACAGCAGAATAGATATAAAGAATTTCATTTTTTATTTTCCATCGTGGTTTTCATCCCAGGGCATATCGTTGTTGCTGACGCTCCGAAGAAGTTTGACATCCTCGCTTCTGACGCTGCCATCACAATAACTTGTGGTACACTTTCCTGCATCTTTCCCCATCATTGGCTTGCTTCCGTGCCGGCCGTACGCCCAGCTGTTTTTGGCAGAATAATAGCCGTCCTGCCAAACCGCCAGATCCGTTCCTGATGTTTCGGTAAGCACGATTTGCTTTGAGGGGACTCCTTTCATGTCTTTACGGGAAAATTGTGTATTACCGTTTTTATACGATAACGCCAGATTCAGTCCGTATGAAAATGAATCATCATCAAAATTCAGTGCTGCAGTTGCTGCTGTTGTCGGACACCAGTATTTTGCTGCTACGGTACTATCGTATGCTTCCGGAGGATTTTTCATAAGATAACGGGAGATGGGGACAAAATACATTGGAGCTGAAGTTGTGTAATCCGGAGGATATTTTCCTTTGTTTTTGGGAAAATATTCATTATTATCGTCCTGATAAAGAATAATTGCCGTTGTAAGATTTTTACACGTATTGCTGCAAGCTGTCTGCCTTCCCCGTTCCCGCGCGCTCTGCAGAGCGGGCAGCAGCATTGCTGCCAATATTGCGATGATCGCAATAACTACAAGCAGTTCTATTAAAGTGAAATGGGTGTGTGCGGGGGACACGGGGGTGTTGCAAAACCTCCCAAAGGTGTGCAACAGCCTTTTTCTGTTGTCTGAACTGAAAGCCGGAGGTATAAAACGTTTCACAGTATCTTCTCCTCTTTGATTACTTATTTTGATGCAAAACCAGTTCCGCCACGACCGGACAGTGGTCTGAAGCGGTCAGATCGTTTACCACATAAAATTTTTTCAACTTAAATCTCCCTTTGGGAAAAGTGCATATATAATCGATCTGACATTGACCTTTCAGGGAAGTTATGGGCCGCGGGTCGGTATCGTTCCAGATATCTCCGTATTCTGCCAGATATTTCAGTGCGGCGGTATCGCGGGTGCAATTCAGATCTCCGCCGAGGATCGCCGGATAAAAATTATTTTTATCCAGATAATTCTTTATGGTTTTCACCGATTCCATCCGGACTTTATCATCCCCCGGGCACTCCCCCCGGTAGCTTAAATGGGTAACGACCAGATAACAGACCGGATCCCCCGGGAGGCGGTAGACGGCAAAGCAGCGCGGTTCTATATTTTCCGGTACCGGCAGGAAAACTTTTTCAATAAATTCCGTCGGTTTTCTGCTCAACATACCGACTCCGTACTCCCAGCGGCCGGGGCGGCTCAGTGTTTGAGCAAAGTGGTAATTCATGCCGACAGCTTTACCCAGTTCCAGCGGAAGGTCAAGTTCCGGGGTGTCCCGGTGAAATCTGGAGACCTCCTGAAGTGCTGCCACATCCGGTTTTTCCGCACGGATGATCCCGGCCTGCCCCCGGAAATCAGGAACTTGGTCGCTCCTTATACCCGAATGGATATTATAGGTCATCACTTTGATATTTCTTCCGCTGCTGCATCCGGTCATAATACACACCGCCATTGTTGATATGATAAGATATTTGAGTTTCATAATAATATGATTTCCTTTCATTTGAAATCCCGGTTATCATCTCACAGAGTGAACGTTGATCGGGTAAAGTGTTGATCGGGTGTTTTGTCGATAATGTTCCTCATGATCTTTCTCCTTTTTATTTTTCTTTGTTGTATGGTGATACTGTATTTCCATTGACGATTTCGCCATTGAGTAATATTTTGGTGTAACAACTGTCCTCATCCGGGTGTTCCAACAGCTCTTTCAACAGCAATGCACCCTGCAGACCGATACTGAATTTCGGCTGGCGGATCGAGGTTACTTTCAACGGATTTTCCGGGCCGGGGACCAGATCATCTATGCCGGTAAGTGAAATATCTTCCGGAATACGGATCTTTGCCTCCTGCAATACCCGACAGAGATCGTAAGCCATCTTATCATTGTTGCAAACCAGGGCACTTATCTGGTTCCTGTACTGTTTCTGCCAGTGTGCAACGACCGCTTCGGGAGATTTAAAGAGGAACGGACTCAGTTTTTTCTGCTTCATAAAGAGCTGATATGCTTCGTAACGCATTTTAGCACTGGAATAGGAAAAAAAGTGTTCCGGTTCGACACAGTAAAAACCGATCTCCCGGTGACCGGAATCGTAGAGCCGGTTCATAACAGTAAAAATCGCTTCAGTATTGTTCACTCCGACATAATTGCAGCACATATCATCCATGTAGCGGTCAACAAAGACCAGCGGATAACGGTTGTTCAATGCCTGATGGATCATAAAACGCAGCTCTGCCGGATAAGAGGGAATGAGCAGTATGCCGTCCGAAGAAGCGATCGCCTTGCTGAACTCCTCGCCCTCATGGCTTTTATCCACATGGTAATGATGCTTTATTATGGTAAAATCATCCTCCAGTACCGCTGAAGCTCCGTCAAATATATCTTTGACAAATTCTGATTCATGAGGTTCAGGTGAGAAGAAGGTGATGACCTTTTTGCGCCGGGAACGCATTTTTCCCGCAAATGCCGGAGCCGTACTCTGAAAAAGCATGAATTTACCGACAAAAGTACCGCTGCGTTTGCGGCATTCTACAATACCCTCTTTTTCCATCCGGCGCAATGTGCGTAAAACGGTCATCCGGCTTATCTGCAGTTCTGCGGAAATTTCCGTAACTGACGGCAGAAGATCGCCGCACCGCAAACCGTTGTCAATGAGATTGCAAATATATCTTCTTACCAGATTGCTTTTTTTAGACTGCTTTATCATTTATCACCTGAAAATCTGCAACACTTTTCTGAC
>JAGBXB010000097.1 GCA_017629515.1 Lentisphaeria bacterium
CATACCCGTTGAGTTTGGCAAACTCAATAAATGCCGCAGCACTTTCCTCCGGAGAGGTGATTTCTTTGCCTTCCTCAAACTTTTTCAGTTGTTCGGCAAAAGCCTGGTCGGTTGTCAGACGATTGTAAATATCCTGAATCTTATTGTTTTCCATGTTGTTTTCTCCTTAAAGTTATTTTCCGATGATCTTTGAAGTAGCGTGAGCAACTACTTCTACGATATTCTTTGCCAAACGGTTGCCTTCTTCATTTTCAAGATCATTAGTCTTGCTCCAGGTAACACCGATACCTTTGCCGATGATAGTGCATTTGGTATAGCCGATACCGTATCCTTCGTTCCAGCCGATACCAAGCCCCAAACAGTAACCGCCACCGGCGGCGTTGATTTTTTTCAATTCTTCCGGAGTGAGTTCCCGCTGATTTTCCTGTTCAAATCGAGCGAGTTCCCGGGTTGTGAAATCAAAACCCTTTTTGGCGGCAAAATCGACAACCAGTACCGCCGCTTTTTCCGGATCAGCAATATCCCTGCCGGCAGCAATTTTTTTCAGCTCATCAGCAACAACAGGATCTGTCATTAGAAGTTCATAAAACTTCTGCACATTTTCTTTGCTCATCGTATCTTTCCTTTCAGATATATTGTTGTTTCCGGTATGAAAACGCACCAGAACCAAAAAGGTTACACAAAAATTTTAAAATTATGAATTTTTTTTTCATAAAAACTTATTGGGACAAGGTACGATTATCAATGATGTAATATAGCACATGGACTTGAAAATTCAATGCCGGAAAACATAAAATGCCGGATGTCCAACGTGGAACAATGACCATAAAAAGCCATATTTACAGACAGGCAAGTCTTCCTTATTCAATTTGCAGAAATTTTCCAGTTTCCAACTCGCATTGTGAAATACATAATGAGGAAATGAAAACAACTTGAAAAATCTTATAAACAGTCTATATTAACCCGGAAAGTTATCATAAATGAAGGAGGGAAAAATGGATTATATTGTTAGAGGAAATGATACAGCACTCATACAGAAGATGATCGATCTTGCCGCAGAAAATGGCGGCGGAAAGGTTATTCTGCCTCCGGGTATCTATGAAGGGGCAACATTTTTTCTGAAAAGCAATATCCATTTGCATATCGAAAATGGCGCAGTACTCAAAGGCGTTCCCGATTACCGCCTTTATACCGATTTCCGGCATCCCGGGCTGGATGCGGTCACACCGGAAGAGAGCAGAAAATGTTTTATCGGGGCTTCGGAATGTGAAAATATCACCATTTCCGGCAACGGCATCATTGATGGACAATGTGAAGGCTTTTTCGATCCCGCCACCCCGCCGGAATGTGTTTACAGTAAACCGCCTTTTGCCAGACCCAGAATGTTACAGCTTTACAAGTGCCGTAATGTGCATATTGAGGGAGTAACTTTTCACAATTCCCCCAACTGGACAATGTGGCTTGCCGATTGTGAAGATGTGCATATTTCCGGAATAAAAATCTATACCATGCGGCGTGTTCCCAATGGGGACGGTATCGATATGGATTGTTGCAGGAGAGTTACGGTAAGTGACAGTTTCTTTGATACTTCCGACGATTGTCTTATCCTGCGTGCGATCCGCAAAGATAAAAATACGCCCGCTGTCTGTGAACACATCAATGTAACAAACTGTGTATTGAGCAGCCGTTGTCAGGGGATCCGTATGGGATGTCCCAGTGATGATACCATCCGGCATTGTTCATTCAGCAATATCATCTTCCGGGGGGGAGGATCGGGGATACATTGTGAGTCCCCTTACCGGTATTTACGGAAAGATTGTACCGGCTTTATGCACATAAGCGATATTGCCTTTAATAACTTTGACATAGACAGCGGCCGTTATCCTGTACGCATCGGCTGTGAAGGGGCGATCGCCTTACGGGGGATCGAAAGGATATCTTTTACCAATTTCCGGATAAAGGCAAAAAATCCCATCTATCTTGAAGGTAATCCCAATACGGTACTTACAGAGATCTCCTTCAACAATATTTCCGGCACAGTGGAGGGGGACAGCCCCATTCATGCCCGGTATGTGCAGAATCTCAAACTCAACAACTTTGACCTTACTGCCGTTACCGGAGAAGCTCCGGAATTCCAGAGAGAAGATTCCCCCTCATGGGAAACAAAGTTTTAATGTTAAGAAATCCGGTATCGGAAATTTATACAAAGCCCCGTTTCCTGTAATGAAGCGGGGCTGTTTTATGTTGGAGAAAGTTTGGCAGGTACTTTCCCGGGGAGTGGATTTACCGATTTATTCCAAAAACAGAAAAATTATCTCTTCATCAAAATATATTATATAAATTCCCGGTTGTTCTTTTACGATTTTATGGTATATTATCATCCATGAAAAAACATTGTTTTGAGGAAAGTTTTTTTAGTAAGAAAATTGAAATTAAATCAGGGAAGTCAAGATAAGGTGGTTTATGGCTGTTGAAAAAAATTATTTGCTTTCCACACTTTGGACGCAGGAGGGTAAAATTATTTCCTGCGGAAGTAACGGAAATTCGGAAAACGGGATCGAGTATAATGCGTATGTGCCTTTGGAAAATGGGCAGCGATCCGCTACCGGTTGTGCCACAACAGCCACATCTCAAATCCTTTATTATTTTTTGCAGAATTATTCCAATGTTATTCATATGGATGTGCTTACAGATCAGGATGCTTATGTCAGTTATGCCAATATCCCGGCATTGACCCTGTATATTCCTGCCGCGGGCAGCGGGGAGAACGGCACATTATCCTTTGATGCAATCAATGAAAAACTTCAAGTTTTTGTCCCTGCTCCCACGGATCCGGAAGATGAGGATTATGAAGTCAATTCCCGTGCTGCTGCGGATTATATTGCCGCATTGAATTTTGCTGTCGGGGTCATGCTTAAATCCGATTATACCGCTATTTGGGGAACAGGCTCCTTTTATTCTGATGAAATTTTTTTGCGA
Source organism: Lentisphaeria bacterium (assembly GCA_017629515.1). GTDB lineage: Bacteria > Verrucomicrobiota > Lentisphaeria > Victivallales > UBA1829 > RGIG5327. The sequence continues at coordinate 2,980 of JAGBXB010000097.1, forward strand.
AGCGGATTCCAAAGTGCCAATTTTATAAACTTCGATAAACTGGATAAGAAAGAAAGGTCTTTCTGGATAACAGAAAACGAACAATTGACGGATGAAGCCATAGAGATCATGATTGAAAATGTCCAGAATGGCTCTCCTGTTGCCTTTGCGATCCCCGGACATGCGATCGTACTGGATGGATATGACAGCGTACTTGGTTTTCATTTGAATTACGGCTGGGGGCCGGAGGATGTGGAATCCGATTCCATGACGTCGGATAAAAAAAATACCAGATGGTACTCTTTGGAAGAGTTCAAACAACTGGGGACTGCCGGTTTTGTGATTGATATTTCTCCTGTATCCCGGGAAACGTTTACCGTTACAGATGGAAGATTTTTCGGCAGCGGAACTTTACAGCGGGTCATTTTGCAGGCAGAAGCCATGCAGGGAAAAAATACCATTAAATTTGATGAAAATCTGGCAGAAGGGGAGGCGTTGCAGCTTGCCCGGGAGTTGAGCTTGAAAGATAATATCCTTTTCTCCGGATTCAATATGACTCTTTTTGCCCCGGACAGCCGGGAAGAGAAAGAAGAGGAAACTCAAGAGAATGTTCTCCGGCAGGGAGAGGAGGACAGCGAAAATAATGAGGATGCGGCAGAAAAAGAATCTGTGGCTGTGTTCTTCGGCGAAAAAGGCAACCGGACAGAATTTACCGGTTTTGCCGGTAATGTCATTTGCCGTTTCCCGGAAATGGCAAATGGGGCAGCGTTTTATTTTTCAGAGGCTGTCCAGCTGACTCTTTCTGCCGGTAATGCCAAAATCTATGCCGGGGGTTCTTCTCTTGAATATGAGGAGATCCTTGATAATATGACGTCCGGCTCATTGGAGGAACTTTTGAACGACAACGGGAAAAATGTTGCCGTTGCCGGTTCCGACGGCGATGATACGATCCTTTTTGATAAAGAAACTCTCGTCATAGGAGATATAAAACTTGCTGACGGCCATGATACATTGACCATCACCGGAAACTCCAAACTTTATGGCGATATCGAAATGGGGGAGGGGGATAATAAAATAAGTATCTCTTCCGGCTCTTCTGTTTATGGAAATCTGCTTGATGAAGCCGACATATATATGGTGCTGGGAGAGGAAGCGGAAGAGGCTTTGTTTGTGATTGCCGGGGATGCGGAAAATACATGGAAAAATATGAGTACCATTACCATTGATGCCGCAAATGCCGCGGCAGATCAATATATCCTCTTCAATCAGGGCGATATAAATGAACTGCTGGAAAAACTGCAGATCAAAGGTGAAGGCGGAATCATTACTGCCGATGACGGCTCGATCAGGTGGTGTGCCGCAGATGGAGAAGTCCCGGACGGGGAAGAAGAGTCCAAACCGGAAGAAAAAGAGGTTGCCACAGGCGAAACACAAATGGATGTTGTTGTTCAGGCCGGGGAAGTTCTGCTTTTTCCGGATGGCAGCAGTGCCAGCGGCTCTCTGACTATTGAAGGAGATGGGCAGATCAAGGTCATGACGGGAGCAAAGTTTATTTTTGATATCAGTGCCATGACGGAAGAAAATGACCGGGGGATCATCAATGATTTTTCCGGGATCAATGGTACATTCCACTTTGCAATCAAAGTAGCGGAAGATCAGGCTTGCGGAAGTTATATCCTTGCTGAAAATGTAAGTGGATGGTCTTTCAATACTCCGATTGGCGTAACAGCCGGGAATCTTACTCTGGGTACAATGGAAAACGGCAGAGAGGACGAAGGAATGGAAGATAGCGCATTTACTTATAACGACAAGTATTATGCACTGCGTTATGATGAAGAGAACAAAACTTTGAATCTCGTTATTGGATCTCCGTTCCGGACAAAGATCAATGAAGATAACTCCATTAATCTTTTCTGGCACAAGCCTGTCGGAGCCGGAGGGTATTTCCTGGAAATTGCCCGCAAAGAGGAGGAGGGGGCAATACAGATATTTTCCGAAAAGAATTCTGTAAATATCCTTACAGTTGCAGATGGCGAATATGATTGGCAGGTTGTTGCTCCCGGTCTGGAAACGGAATATCAGGAAGGGGGGACTTTCACTGTCGGAAATGGACAGGAGGATAATGAGGAAGAAGTAAGTGCGCAGGGTTTGACAGATGCCGGTTCGGCAGGAGCAACTGTGTATGATGCCGGGGAAGATGATACGATCGTTGATGTGTTTATGGCAGAAAGTTCCGGGATCTGGGGGAGTGCTTACAAGGCACAGCATGTGGAACTTCCGGAAAACTTTCAACTAGACAGTGCTGTCTGTACCGAGGTCAATCTGGCAGGCAAAAACCGCTACTCCGATATTTTCAAAGGGGCGGAAGAAGACACATCTTTGCTGTTCCTTTCTGATTCAGAAAACGGCGATGGCCTGTTCCTTGACGATATTTACTCCGCTTTCCCGGATGAAAAACAATGCGAGCGCATAACCGATATCAGCCGGATCTATGCAGGCAATGGCGATGATATCATCGACCTTACCTCCAATAAATTCAAATTTTCCGGTGAGGAAGTTAACGTTTACGGCGGCGACGGCAATGATGTTATCTGGGCAGGCAAAGGTACTTCCTGCTGTTTTTATGGCGATAGAGGAAATGACTGTCTTGTCGGAGCAGACAAAAATGACTTTTTTGTCGGCGGGGGCGGAGACGATGTTATGCATGGCGGCGGCGGAGAAGATACCTTTGTTTACGGGAGTCCGGAAACATGGGGCAATGATATCATCTATCAGCTGGATGGGGATGGACAGGAGGCGCATGTCGTGGAATTGATTTTTGAGCAGAGCGATCTTGAAGATAAGCTCGTTACAGAAAGTATCGACGGAGGTTTCCGTTTCAGTGTGGCGGGGTATGAAGACTCTTCCATTACTTTCTACGGTTCCTGTTATACACTTTCCTTCGGGCTTGATAACGAGAAGCTGGAAACGATCATGGATGGCGGTTCTTGCGGAGAATATGCAAGCCGGAATATTTTTGAGAAGAAAGATAATGGCATGTTGGCATAAAAACTCATGCCGGAAAGGAAAATAGAAATGAAAATTTTTTTGATGTCCGCAGCATGTTGCTGCATGTTCGTTTTGTGCAGCTGTATGTCCATCAGTGAACCTGTTGCCCCTTCTTTAACAGAAAAATTTTCTTCTGATATCCAACTGCATGTGGAGGGTTTCCATCTTTACAGCGTAAGAGAAAAACAGCATCATGTGGGAAATTCTTATTCCACAGCTTATAATTTCAGGACCGATAGTTGGATCGTCGGCGGAGATTCTTATTCAGGAACAACTTATGAACGGATGCTGGATGATAAGTTTCCGGAAATCGTAAAGGATATTTTTGAAACCGCCGGAGCAAATATCAGAACCGGAAAACCTCAATTGAAAATCGAAGGCAGAGTCGGGGACGGCCGCTATATGTGGAACGCTCCGGCAATGTGGTACAGAGATGCGCCGCTCTTTGTCCTTTCGATCTGTACTCTGGGGATGGTGGTCAGCCGGGAACGGGAAAATGATGTACGGGTGCTTGTTTACAATATGCAAGGCAAACGCTTGCGGGAATACCGGGCAAAAGAATCATACTATACTTTCGGGTTCGGACTTCCTTTCTCCAGTATGGTAAACAATAAAGTACGGACATGGTATTGTGACCGCATGGCCACAAAATTTGCTTTGATCAAATGTATGAATGCTTTTGTCCGTGACTGTAATAACGGAGTTTTCAAGTAAGAAAATTCTTTCCGGAATATATAGATCAGGTATTTTTATTTTTACATCCGGCAGGGATAGTATCCGGTAATGGCGTTCCTGCCTTTTTGCTGCCATCTTTTTATGCCGGGAAAAGAATCTTGCTTCCGGGAAGTTTTATCCGCATACCGTTTGCCGGAATACCATTTACGGGCATGTCGGAGTAGTTGAGTTCAATAATGATCTTTTTTCCGTCGGGAAATTCATGGACGGTAACTCCGATTTGCGGCGGCTTGTTTTCCCGGCAGTCTATTCCGGAAAGAAGGGCGATCTTCCTGTAAACAGAATATATCGCCTGCTCTTTCTTATCCAGTACTGTCAGTTCCGGTGCGGTACTTAAATAGAAGATTTTTCCTTTGCCGTAATCATTTACTGTAAGAAGAGCTGTCCCGTCATCTGCGGAAAGCAGGACTTTTGCCGATATGGGGGTAAGGACTCTTGTTGCAGGATTATGGAAAGAAAGCATACCGCAGGAAATAGTATTTCTGTTCAAGAAGAAGTATTTTTATATACTATATTTTCCAGTAAAAAAGCATAGAGAATTTCCTTTGACAAATTTATTTGACGCGTGATTCCAATTAAGGACTGTTATAACAAAGGGTAAATAAAGGAGGAAATATGTGTACAGAAAAAAATGACACAAAAATGTTAGACGATAACAAGAAAGAAATTAATCATTCTTGTCATGTTACTTTTCGATCATTTGGATTTAATGACTTGGTACTGCAAAACAAGTATATTTTTCAGGCAGGGACTTTGGAATGTGAAAAGTGCAAACAACTTGATGGAACTGAAGTTTCTGAAGATGTTTGGAATGATGAACAAAAAATGAAAAAATTGGGATTTTGGAAACAAGCAGATGGAAGCTATAAACCTCATCCAAATTGTAAATGCTTTTGGCGAAAAGATTCCATAACGGATGAACAAATAAAATTATTGAATAGTAAAAAAAAGATTTTTGATTGTTTGATACAATTAAATATTTCAAAATCCAACATAAGGAATTATGCACAAATCGTACAAAATACATTAACTGTGTTGCAAAATACTAATCCTGGCACCAATCCCGTGTCATATTCCTTATCAACTTTAAGTTCAGCAATTGATTTAATGTGTAATTTTTTTCAAAAGGTTGAAGCTGAATATGAATATCTGAAACTGTTTTATGGTTGCTTAAAGGAAGAACTGGAGGAAAATCCCGGAATTCCGGAATTTGTTAAAGTTGCAATGGACTTTATGGCCCATTTGGAACTTGATATCAAACAAATCAATATTCCTTCCAAAAAAGAACATTATGAACGGTTAAAAATGAAAATTCAACAAATAAAATATTTACTTAAAACTCCGGAAGAAGCTATTCAAAAAGGTTTTATAAAGGCTCTTCCCCGCGAAAATCAATATCACGGGGTACATTTGGGAAATCAAAAATTTACACATCCAATATCCGGTCAGGAAGTTGTTTTTGATAAAAATAACAACATTGTTACAGATCCACATTATCTTGGAACCTACAATTATGGAAAAAAAGCAGCAAGTTTAGGTCACTTTTTTAACGATATTTATCCTTATTGGCGTTGGGCAAATTCTCCTCTTGATACAACAGTTTGGCAACATCGTGTTTTTGGTCCAATCTATTTTAAATACATAGTTGAATTTTTGCGTGGATGGAATTATAGTAATGGGTCGATGCCGGATCCAACAATATAAAGAGTAATATAATGAAGAATGTGTTACAATGGGAAATCCCGAAATGGTTTACCAGAATCATAAGTATTATTCTGTTATGGTATATGATTCCGCTTTGTACCGGGATCGTGGAAGGCTTTATCCGCAATGACATGGATGGGAATGCTTTAATTATTGGCGTGATCCTTTTTCCTTTTTTAGGAATTATCAATTTTATTACTACTATTGCTGCTTTCTGTCATTTTCTGGGTTTTCAGAATTCCACATTGGGGTCACTTACGGCAATACTGCTGCTTATTGCCGCAGTCCCACTGTATGTCGGAGCCGTTGTATTGTCTGTTTTATACTGTATAAAACCCCGTAACTGGTATTGGATCGTTACAAGTATTGTATTGCTTCTTGCGTCCATTGGTCTGAAAAATTATATTGTTATGATTTGCGGCGTATAAACGATAAAGATCCGATGGAGCCCAGACAGTTACATTCATTTCCCGGTTCCCAGGCAATAATGGCAGGATGATTTTTAAATCTTCCCACAAAAGTACGGATGAAACGCCCCTCCCAGCGTAAGGCTTCCGCATCAGTAAAGAGATTGCGTCCTTCCAGTACCGGCGGGACAAAGTATCTTCCGCTCATCCAGCCTGTAAGAAGTCCCACAATAAGTTTCAAATGATATTTTTGTGCAAGATCGGCAAGAATACCGAACCTTGCCAGCATTTCCTCATCCATTCCGTGAGCATCAGGGGGGAGGGGGGTGTCATTTTTCCCGCAATACTGTCTGTAATTACCGCATCCGGTACGCAGGATATTTACCGGCTGGAAATCGCTCCACAAAGGAAAAACTCTTATGGCAGTCATTCCGTGGGCGGCAAGAAGTTTCAGATCCTTTTCCACAATGGAAACATCCCACTTTCTCCACATGGAAGTTCCGGCATGGCTTGCCCAGTAATTACAGCCGCAATAAAGCTCTCCTTCCGGTAAAATAAAAGCCTGATCCATATTGTTGTTCCTTTTGTATTTATTGAATATATTGCCGGAAATAATTTAATATGGACTTACAAAAAATCAACCTTTTCTTTTATCGTTTCAAGATTATTTTTTTATTTTCCGGACTTGAACTGGATATAAATTGATTTTTGAATATGATTCTCTAAACTGGCCAAATTGAAAACTGAAAATTTTGTATTATGCATAGAAACAACACTATGGTGTTTCCTTTCGTTTGTGGGGGCGTTGCCGCCTCCGTGTTTGCGTTCAATCGTAGAGAGTTTACAAATAAAACGTGGAGGGTGCAAATATAATTTTTTACATCCTCCATGATTTTTTCCTTCTTATTTATAATCTGGTGGTTGTCTCCGTTAATATCTTTACATTACGGCCCACAACAGCTTGAATATGTCGGTTTGCTTTTCATATATATTCATCTCTGTTATCGTTCATATTATCAAGCCGTTATACACAGCAGTTTTTAAACAGGAGCAAGCCCCCATTCCCTATGCTGCAGCAAATATACTCTTTTTTTTATTTCGTTACTTGAAAAATTACAGTTATGTATTAAAGTATCTTATAAGTATAAACGTTTAAGTTGATAATAAGGGGATTTATACCGTGGCTGTTTCGTTGAAGGATATTTCAGAAAAAACTCATATAAATATCTGTTCAGTATCCCAGGTACTCAATCATCATCCCCGGGCTATGAAATTACGGGAGGAAACAAGAGAAAAAATCCTTGCAACTGCCAGAGAATTGGGCTATTGCCGTAATGAAGCAGCTGCTGCCATACGAAAGAAAAAGAATAATGTTCTTGCTTTTGTTACCTCTGAAATGGGTTGCATTGAATATACCGGAAGGATTCAGAACGGCGTTCTGGATGCTGCAAGTGAAATGGGATATACCATTACGGTTCACAGACTTGCACATAATTCTTGCAGAGAGATCGCTTCCAGATTGCTTGGATGGCGGGTCGCAGGGGTGATTTTTCATGTGGCTTCTCTTTCTGCAATAAAAGAACTTACGGCTTGTCTGGATAAGGAAGGTATCCCTTGGGGTACGATCAATCTGAAAAATCCCGGTGGGATCGGTTTTACAACGGATGATGCAAGGGCTGTGGAGGAAGCGGTAAAGTTTCTTGCAGAGGAGGGGCATAAGCATATTGCCTACTTTGCCAATGCAAATACACTTAACTGTGACTATCAGTATATGCGTCTGGATGGATATAAAAAAGGGTTACAGAAATATTGTCCGAATGTTCCGGAAAAGGTCTATTTTCTCAATGATCCGGAATATTTTTCCCATAGTTCTGCTGCTGTTGAGCTTCTTGATACTTTTCTTTATGATAAGATTGACGGAGTCATTTGTGAATCAGACAATCTCGCTCTTTTTCTTATGCGGGGTGCCGGCTGCAGAAATATTATTATCCCGGATCAGCTTTCCATCATCGGATTCGGGGACGGCAGTCTTGCCGAATATGCTTATCCGCCTTTGACCACACTGCATCAGGATTTTGAAAAAATGGGGGAAGCCACAGTAAAAGAACTTGTAAGGATCATTTCTTCCCGGAACGGTGTGCCGGAGAAAAAATATCCCCTGTTTCCTGTTAAACTTGTGAAAAGATTTTCCACTTGCAATAAAAATAAAAATTAACTTAAAAGGAGGTCGTACTATGGAAAGACAATTAAAGGCTAAACGATTAGTTTGTAGGAAAGAGTTTACTCTGATCGAACTTCTTGTCGTAATTGCCATCATTGCCATTCTTGCAGGGATGCTTCTGCCTGCTCTGAACCGGGCAAGGGAACAGGCAAGAAAAGTAAGTTGTATGAACAATTTGAAACAGATGGGGGTGGGGTTGTACAGTTATGCCAATGATTTTAAATCCTGGGGACCCGGTTACTGCCTTCTGTTTAAGGATACCACTCCGTGGATGAGGCAGTTGTGTCAGGGCTCAACAGCAACCGCTACCGGTTATTTAGGTTATATTCCTGCGGTATGGCCGGGATATGGGGCAAAAGTACCTCCGAAACTTCTTTCCTGCGCCTCCCGGAAAGAACATGAAGTGGGGGAAGGAACCTGTTATACGGTGAATTTTCAACTCCGGCAGGGTAATTACTATACAATAAATTATAAAACTTACGGCTGGATGAGCGATTCTGAAAACGGATTATTCCGGATAGATACCATGTTTGGTAAATCTGTTCCCACCAATGTCGTCTGGTTTGGAGATGCCTGGGGATATTCCAGCGGAAATCACTCATTGCGTCACACGAATGGGTTCAATGCTCTTATGGTGGGAATGAATGTGAAATTTTTCAAACGCAGTGATGTAAAAGGCGGGACGCTTTCTACAAGAAAAGGGGAAACATTTATTGCCCAGGGGCTTTACACGCCTTTTGTGTATTAAAATTCAGAAAACAGGGGATTAATCATGCAAAAAGTGTTTTCCGCTATACTTATTATAGGTTTTATTTTTACTCCTGCTTTTTTGCGGGGGGATTTTTCCATCATTGAAAAGGGGAAAGGGGCAACTGTTCTCATTCTTCCCGCTGAAAAAAATGAGGAACTGAAAAAAGTTACAGATTGGTTCGTTGGTGAACTGGAAAAATGTTCCTCTGTAAAACTTCCAGTCACAACAAATTACACAGGAAGCGGCAACAGGATCATTTTCCGGGTCGTCAAAAGAGATTTTATACGGCGTTCTTTATATACGGTTGACTTTCCCGATAAGTTTTCCATGCAGATAACAGGAAGTACCCTGGGAATAAGATATGCACTCAATCACCTATTGGAAAAGGCGGGGATCGTCTATGTTTTTCCCGGAAAAGAGGGGGCGTATTATCCCAAAGTAACGAAACTTTCTCTCCCCCGTGTCAAACAGGAAAAGGATGCGGCATTTACGATTTACCGTTCCCAGCATATTACAGATGAAGCGTGGCAGCTTGCTTTGAATTGTGAATTGCGGGATTCCCGGATGCTTCTCAATCATGGAATAGACCGGATCTTTCCCCTTTCCAAATATGGTAAGGGCGAATGGGTAAATAAGATCCTGCCTGTGCGTTACGGTAAACGGGATCTCAAAGTTAAACGCTACCAGTGGGAACCCTGTTACAGTAATCCGGCAACAGCAGAAGAGGCAATAAAAAATATTTCAGCCTACTTTGAAAAATACCCGGATACTCCCACATTTTCTCTGGTTATCAATGATGGTTACAACTATTACTGCCAGTGTAAAGAGTGTGAGGTCGCCAATGCAGGGACCCGGACGACCTCTCTGGAACCAGGGATCGCCAACCGTTCCAATGTGTATTATAAATGGGTGAACAAGGTGGCAAAAGCCATCGGAAAAAAATATCCGGATAAAATTCTCGGCGTAGTTGCCTATAACTGTGTGAAAAATCCGCCCTCTTTCAATATCGAACCCAATGTGAATGTATCCATTGCCTGTGAAGCCTATGCCCTTTCCGATCCGGAAATGCGGAAAAAACTGATGGAATTTTACCGGATATGGAGTGAGAAAGCCTCTTCTGTCGGAATCTGGGAATACGCCTACGGGATGCCTGCTTATACTCTGCCCCGGGTCTATTTCAAATATGCCGCAGAACAGGTACGTTTTTTTGCCGCAAACAAAGGCAGAACAGCTTTTATTGAAAACAGTGCCAATATAGGACAGGGGCCTCTTGCCTATCTTTTTCTGAAACTTTTTTATGATCCTTCTATTGATGTGGAAAAAACTCTGGATGCCTGGTATGTTGCTGCGGTGGGCAGGGAGGCTGCCACTGCATTGAAAAAATACTATGAATTCTGGAACAATTTCTGGGATGGAGCTGCCAAAAAAAGTTCCTGGTATCAGACAACAAAGAAAAATATTTATTTCGGGCTGATGGCAGACGGCAGTTATCACTATGCTGTAAAGAAAGGGGACAGCAGCTATTGCCGGCTTCTTATGGAGGAAGTTGTTGCCAAAGCGGATAAGTACGGTGATGCCGGTCAGAAAAAAAGAGCCCGTTACCTTATGAAGGCTTTTGAATTCTATGAAGCATCTATGATCCTTAATGGCGATGGCCTTCTGGATATTTCCGGAAGTATCAGGAGCCGGAAAGAAGCTCTGGAACTTGCCAAAGCCCTGCCGCGGATCCTTCAGGCAGCGGAAAAACGCTCTGAAATTGCCAGGGAAATCGTTGCGGAATTTCCCGCCTGGTGGGGGAGTATGTATCAGGTGTACCGGAAGAGTTTTATAAAAAAATATGGTACATCGCAGTTGCCGTCTGCTGTTTTTGCCCTTCTGCCTTATCTGAATGATAAAGAGATTCAGAAGGAATTTCAAACCAGTTTGCAGAAAATAAATATTACTCCGGAGATGAAGGCGATCCTTCAGAAACTGTCTGACTTTTCCTCCGGGAAACTTTCCAATATGATTCCTGACGGTTCTTTTGAAAAGGATGGAATAAACAACTGGATGCCGGCAGCCGACCGCATGACAGATAAAGAAAATTTCCTGAAAGGCAAACAGAGTGCGTCTTTCCGTTTGAGGACTCTTTACGGGGCTCAAAGAGTTACAAGTTCCATTCCCGGCAAGGCAGGGAACTATCTCTTTGCTGTCTATGTAAAAATTCCTGCGGATTATCCCCCATATGGCATAAAAGCATCCTGTTCAATGGTCCCCCGGCGGGATAACGGAAATTCCATGACCTATTATATGCCGCCGCAATTTGATGTCGTTCCCGGCAAATGGACTTTGCTCTATACCTTTTCCCATGTTCCGGAAAAGGCTGTTACCACAAGTCTCATGATCACATTCAAAGGAATGAAGGAGGGAGACAGAGTATGGGTGGATGATGCCGTGTTTCTTCCCATGGGGAAACTTCCTGTGAAAAAACAGATCGCTCCCCCTGTGGAAAAAGCTGCGCCCATTCATGCTTCTTCCCCCTTTGCAAAGTGGTCTTTTGTCAATTACAAACAGAACAGCCGGAAAGGGGAACTTGTCAGGGGAGATGAAAAAGGGAATCTGGTTTTGGATACCCGGAAGGAAGCGTTCCGTTTTTTTCTTCCGGAAAGTATCCCTGCAAAGAAAGGGGATAAAATCAGAATCACATTCAGGGGAAAGGGCAATAAATCCCTTTCTTACGGGGCATGGGAATACGAAGGAGTATCCTGGAAAAATACAAATGTTCTCCGTAAGATCGCTTATATGAAGAAGGAGGAGGAACTTTTTACTGTTGTATTTACCGTGGCAAAGGAAAATACCGGTTGTGTCCGGCTCTTTCTTGCTCCGGAAAAAGGGGGAGAATTTTTCATTTCCTCCTATAAAGTGGAGAAAATAAAATAAAAACTGTTTCCGTAAGAGAAGAAAAAGAAATGGATGGAGAGATCAGTCAGGGAGGTAAGATGAATCATCCTAAATATGCCATGTTTTTTGATATGCACACCATGCAGGCTTGTCCGGATGTGGGACATGATTTCTGTGCAGAAGAATTTGCTCAAAACCTGAAAAATGCCCATGTGGAACTTGTTGGGTTCCACGCTAAATGCAATCAGGGATTCTGTTATTTTGATACAAAGACGGGAATCAGACATCCGGCATTGCCGGAGGGAAAAGATCTCTTCGGCGAAGTTGTGGAAAGTTGTTCCCGGAGGGGGATCAGGGTATCGGCCTACTTTAATTGCGGACTTTCCAATGAAGACGGACTTTGTCATCCGGAGTGGTGCCGTATCGGATTGAACGGTAATTTATTGAATCCTGATATTTATGATATCGGCTGGGTAACTCCTTATATGCGGACGATGTGTCCTAATTCCCCCTGGCGGGATTATCTTTTTTCCCTTATCAGAGAAGTGAAAGAAAAATATAAGGTTGCCGGTTTTCTTTTTGACAGTTTCAATCCTTTTCCCTGTATCTGTCCCCATTGTGTAAAACAGATGAAAAAAGAAGGACTGGATCCGATAAACGAAAAGGATGTAAATCTTTTTGCAAAGAAAAGTGTATTACGTCTTGCGGAAGATATTTCCAATATCATACAGGCGAAAGAAAATGGATTTTTATCCTTCTTCCTGGGGATCGGTGCACAGGATAATGCCCGGATAGGCTCCTATCTGGAATGTGAATGTCTGCCCACTAATCCGGCGTGGGGGTATGACTTTCTGCCGCTTACTTCCCGTTTCCTCCGTACTCTGACAAAGAATCCTGTTTTCAATATGACCGGCCGTTTCAATACCTGGGGGGATTTCGGAAGTCTGCGCCCTCAAAGTGCTGTGGAATATGATCTTTTCTTCGGACTTGCCAATGGAATGCGACCGAATATCGGTGATCACCTGCATCCCCGGGGAAAACTTTTCAAGAGTGTTTTTGAAAGGGTGGAAAAAATTTACAGTAAAATCAAAAAATATGATTTCTGGTATGAAAACGCCGTAAACCTGGTGGATATTGGAGTACTTCTGCCGGAAAACAGAATAGAAAAGAGTCCTGCCCTCGTTGGGGTTACAAGGATGCTTTCAGAATTAAGGATGCAGTTTGATTTTATTACGGATGAAAGTGACTTTTCCAAATATAAACTTCTGATCCTTCCGGATGATGTCCTTCTTACAGAAAAACGCATTGAAAAACTTTCTGTATTCCTTGCTGCCGGGAAAAAGCTTTTTGCTCTTGGAAATTCCGGTCTGGATGTGGAAAAGAAAAAATTTTCTCTGGAAAAGGAATTCGGTATTAAGTTTCTGAAAGAATGTGAGTATGATCCGGCATATTTTGCTTTATCAGAAGAATATGCTGAAAATCTTCCGGATATCCCCCTTGCCGCTTATACGAAAGGCAATATTGTCAAAGCGTTGGAAGGAACACAGACTGCTGGCGTGATCGTTGCCCCTTATTACAATAAACACTGGGACGGGATCTATTCTTTCTTCTATACGCCGCCGGATAAAAAGACAGAAATTCCATTCCTTACATTCCATGAAAATACAGCTTATTGTGCTTATCCATTGTGCAGTTCTTACTATGAACAGGCTTCACCGGATTTGCGGAAAGTCTTTGAGATCGTGTTGGAAAAACTTCTTCCAGCGCCTTTATTGAAAACAGGGCGTTCCTTCCCCTCTTTCGGTAGAGCTTTCGTTACAGAAATTCCGGAAGGAAGAAATGTTCATTTATTGAACTATCTGCCGGAATTACGGGGAAAATCTCTGCTTGTGGAAGAGGAATTAACTGCAAATGACATGGAGATAACGCTTCGTCTGGACGGGAAAAAGGTAAAAAGAGTTTATCTTGCTCCGGAAAAAAAGGAACTTGCCTTTTCCATTTCTGATGATAAAATAAAATTTACCATACCTCATGTAAAAGGGTATTGCATGGCTGTTGTTGAAATGGAAAAATAAACATTTTTTTCTGAAAAAGTGTTTATGGCTTAAGTTTTTTGATGGGACGTTTTTTTTGCCAAAAGTGCAGTAGGAGCAACGAGAAGCCTTCGGAATGGCTTAAAAAATTACAGTAATCCCGTTGTGGTACTTGTTAAGTATCGCATCGGGATTTTTTTACCTTCAAAAGAGTATTTATTGAGAAAATTCTATTCTCTGTTGCATCGTACGCTACTCCAATCAATGCAAAAAACTTAAAAAAGCTGCATTATACATACAATTTTCAATATCAAGGGTTTATAAAAAATGTAACGCAGAAGGTAATTACCTTCTTGTCCCCCAGAGAACAGAGAGAAAGAGAGATTTTGGACGGTTTTACGGGGTGATATCAAGGACACAGAGAATTTGGCAAAGTTGTAAATCCCTCTGACACAAGGGGATTTAGGACAAGAAAAAAGCCAGTCGGTTGACTGGCTGAATAGTTATTGGTAGCGGTTATGTAATAAAACTAAAGACCCTGCTGAACACTCTATATTTTTGGCGTTTTTTTCACCGTTTTTCCGCCATTTTTTCAATAAAAACGCTCTCTGTTGTCCTTCACTTTTCGCCCATTTAAGGATCGCCTGGAAATATACAGCTGCCGGAATCTGCTTCCGGAGTTTCCGGTAAGTATTTTTCTCTCCCGGAAACGTTTTATTACAAAATTGTTTTTGAAGCTGCAAACAAAATTGTAATAAATCGCTTGCAAATCTCCTATTTAAATTGTATTTTGAAAATATGCGTTGAATCACTCAAGATTTTGAAGGAGAAGAATACTATTGTCATATTAAGCGGCAGGCATCGGCACGCATATTAGATTGGGGAGTTGTATTCATTTGTTTTTGCAGAGAATACTGTGCCTCCAAACAACCGCAAAGAGATTTTTTATACTTTTTTCATTCTTAAACTTGAAAATCAAAGGAAAATGTGTTATATTTGCTTTGAAAAACAAAGGAAATAAAAATATGATTTCTGTTGAAGATAAGATACATGCAAGAATTAAACGCCATAAACGCGGTTGGGCAATGACGAATCGGGATTTTATTGATTTGGCAACAACTGCAACTGTGGATTGGAGTCTGTATAAACTCAAGGAAAAGGATATTATTCGTCCTGTTTTGCGCGGCATATATGATTACCCCAAATACAGCGAGCTTTTGCAGGAAAGAATGGCTCCGGATTTGAATAGCGTTGCACAAG
>JAGBXB010000098.1 GCA_017629515.1 Lentisphaeria bacterium
GTCCGGTTTATCGGCAGGGAATGTAAAAAGTTTCATATCTGTAACATTCCATGTTTTTTCCAGAAGATCGATACATTCCGAAGCCGGGCGGGCGTTGAAATCGCCGGTGATCACACAGGGAAGATCTTTTCCGGCAAGGATCTTATCCAGTTCCGCATTGATCGCCGCAAGCTGATCAAAGCGCATCCGGTGTACCTCTCCGGGGTCATTGTATTCACTTTTGATACCGAAATGGGTATTGACAAAAATAAATTCCACAGGAGCTTTGATCAACGCAAACTGGGCGACCCTGGGTTCCAGATTGTCAATATTGGGCAGCGGCAATTTTGTCAGATATTCATAAGGAAAACGGGAAAGGAAACCGATCCCGTAATCATATTCCCCCGCAGCACGGCTTACATGGATGGTTTTACCGAACTCCCCTTTCATTCCCAGTATTTCCCCCATGAAATCCATGGGGAAAATACCTCTGGCACGGGGATGATCCTGGGCTACTTCCTGAAATCCAACCACATCCGGAGTATATTTATTGATACACTCTGCCATGCGGTTATAATCCACTTTATCATCCAGCCCGATCCCGGAATGGATATTATAACTCATTACCTTTACAGTTGTCATATTTTTTCCTTATGCCTTTTTCAGAATAAGATCCATGCAGGAGATCATCTTGCAGGCGTTTGTATCATTGAATTTGCGGAATGCCTGTACTTCCCCGTCGCCGAAGAATGCGGCATTTCTGCCGTCATTGAGAAGGGCTTCCGGCTGTTCGATACGCCCTTCTATATTGGTGATGCCGGCAGGGATAAATCTTCCTGCGGCAGTTTCGATTTCGGCATACATAATGGGGCAGCCCACATAGTAATTTTTCAACTCAATACGCATTGCCGCAGGAGTTTTTTCCGCATGGAAAGGTGTAAGCATAAGGTTTTCATCCTGATTGAAATTATTCCCCATATTGGAAACATTTTCGATTTTGTGCCAAACCCAGGAATCTTCCCCATCATACTGCACATAGAAATTCAGTCCGCTGCCGCCAAAAGGATAACGCACCCGCAATACGGCATTGCCCAGAGGCCCTTTTTCCGGAATTGCGGCAAGCATTTCCTCAATATAATCAAAGATGCGGTCACTTTTATTACTGGGACGGTCGGGACGGTCTTTCAATTCAATAGCTTTGCGTTTTGCATTGATTTCTGCGGCAAGAACTTTGATTTTTGCCAGTTCTTCCGAAATATCCTGCGGCGCATGGATGTCACAGAGACGGGGAAGACATGCACGCAGATCAAAAAAGATTTTTTCTGCGGTAACGGAGATAAGCAATTCTTCCATTGTATCATTGCCGCAGTTTTTGTACTTGCTGAACATTGCAAAAGCTGCTTCACAAACCAGACGGCGGGAATATTCCACGTCGTTGAGTTCACTTCCCAGATATCCATTCATTTTTCCAGGCAGCAGGGGCAGGCGTTTACGCAAATAATATACAGCAAGATCCAGTTCCTCTTCGCTTTTCAGAGGAGTAAGGGCGGCAATGGCTTCTTTTTTACTCAATTCCTTATGATCGGGACTCCACAATCTTCCGGCATACAGGATGGAGGGCAGATCCAGTGCGCAGGGACATTCCCATACAGTAAGAAGTCCGCCCATGGCATTGCCTTTTGCCGCATAATCGGTAAGGGTGCGGATATTGCGCATACTGAAAGAAGCGGGGGCAAAGATATATTTGAAGCCCATTTCCTCATAGAGTTTGAACTGATCTCTTCTGGGGCCGCCCGCATGACCATAGGGAAGCTGTTCCAGATCGGTATAGTGCCATGCACAGAGGATCACATCCCGGGGAGTTTCTTTAAGTGCAGCGGGATAAATATCAAAAAGGTCATCCCACATCATCATGGTTTTGCCCAGTTTTCCGGTGATGAGGGCATGCATATCGTTTACATGTTTGGAGAAAATACCGCTCTGCCCTTCTTTTTCCAGTCTCTTTTTACAGATATCGCAATAGCCGATATCCCACGCTTCATCGAATCCTGCATGGAAATATTTTGAGGGGAAAATTTCGGCAATATCGGTAACATATCTCTCTATAAATTCATGGGTTTCTTTCATAGAAGGACAGAAAACGTGTTTACGGGGATTAAATCTGCCGCAGGCACCGTTTTTCAGTTCGCTTATGGTCTCATCTTCCCCCATGAGGAAGTGTTCGGCATGTCCCAGAAGAGATACGACAGGTATGGTTTCCAACCCCTGTTTTGCAGCGTAGGCAACGATTTCAGCCATCTCTTCCTTTGAGTAGGAAAGATGATCGGGGAAAGGATGGAAATATTCAGTTCTTATTCTGCCTTCCAGGTAAAGAACAAGGGTGTTATACCCGCATTCTTTGTAGAAATCGATCTCTTTTTTGATAAATTCAACCGTTTCAGGCTGACGGGCAAGATCCATCTGGATCGCACGGAAAGCAAATTGCGTTTTTTTCATAATATTTCTCCCTGTTTTATTGCTGATTTTTTATTTTTCCATATACAATATCCTTTTCCAACAATTTTTCAAGGGGAAAAGGATACTTTTTTTCATGTATGCTCTGATAAAAAAACGGGAAATTCTGACTTTCATAATATTTATATATTGCAGAAAAAATATTGTTTATCATATTTTACAATATTTATTACATTTTTTGCAAATAAAAAAATTTGCTTTTTCCTTTTTCAGCATTATACTATTGGAGGAAAGAGAGCAAAAATCAAAAAACAAGCTCAAAAAGGAGTAAAAAATGAAAAAAAGTTTTTATGGAAAGATTCTGGCTTCTTCCGTAATTGCCGTCCTGCTTTCAGGTACGCTTTTCGCTGACTTCCCCCTGATGCAGAATGGAAAAAGTGTTTGTACTATCGTGGTGAAAAAAGGGGCTTCACCCGTGGAAAAACACGCTGCGGAGGAACTGGCAAAATTTCTTGCAAAGATTTCAAAAGGGGAAAAGCCTGTTATTGCTGAAAAAGCAGTAAACGGGACAAAAAGCATCCGGTTTGCTCTGACAGATGATAAAAGACTCAAAGATGAAGGCTTCATGGTAAAGACCACAAAAAATGATCTTACCTTTTACGGCAGACAGGAAGTGGGCTTTCTTTACGGAGTATATGAATTATTGAAAAAATATACCACGATCCGCTGGCTCGTTCCGGGAGATGACGGGGAATATTTTACCGTACAGAAAAATATCACTGTTCCGGAAGGGGAATGGATCAGCAATCCGGACTTTTTCTTCCGCAATATCAACTGGGGGGCTGCCAGTGTGGCAAGTCCCAAGTGGGATTCTTACGACTGGATGCTCCGCAACAGACTGCGTATTTTTGATATTCCCCAGACTGTTTTGCGCCCGGAACTGAAAGCAGAGCTGAAAAAGCGTGCCGCAGTCATTCAGGATGGCGGACACTGTTTTACTCTTCTTCTTGCAGGTTACTATATCGACGGAAGAAAAAATAAGGATGTGACAAAAGATTTCCATAAGATGTATAAAGAACATCCGGAATACTTTCCTCTCATCAACGGCAAACGCACCTTCCTTGAAGGTCAGAAATATCAGCCCTGCACCAGTAATCCTGATGTCATCCGCATCATGGCGGAAAACCTGCTGAAAAATGTTCAGCAGACCTGCAGTCAGACTCCCGGCGGCTGTTACCGCCTTGTAAACAACGACGGTACCGGTTGGTGTCAGTGCGAAAACTGCAAAAAACTGGATCTGGGTTCCAATATGATGACCAACCGTTACTGGACATTCATGAATCAGTTGATTGATTATGTAAAGAAACGGGAACCAAATGCAAAACTCAATACCATTGCCTATCAGAACTTCCAGGAAGCACCCACACAGATCCTGCCGGACAAACGCTTTGCCACGATGGAACTCTCCTTCAACCGTATCTGCTACCGGCACAGACTGGATGATCCCAACTGTCTGACCAACAGTAATTATTACAGGATGCACAAAGACTGGCAGAAACTTTCTGAAAAAATAAAAATCCCCCTTGTGACCTATGGGCAGATCAATGTTTTCGGTTCTGCATTCATGCCTATTGAATACATCTATCCCGACTTCATGCGTCTTTATTACAAACTTGGCATCCGCGGTATCCGTCCCCAGATGCCTCCCCCTGACGGAAAATATTCCAAAAAATATGATAAATACCCCATGACAAAACTGTGCTGGTACGGTATGTGGCAGACCATGTACACCTTTGCGGAACAGTCCTGGAACATCAAAACCGATACAGATAAACTTACGGAAGAAATCAATACCCTTTACTACGGAAAAGCTGCCTGGGAAGCAGGTATGCGTGACTTCCGCAAACTTTTGAGCAAGGCGTTTCTGGAAACTCCCGGCTGCTATGGACACGGTCACAGTTCCCCGCTGGGAAGATGCCTTGACCGTCCCGGCGTGCATGAACAACTTCTGAAATATCTGGATGCCGCGGAAAAAGCAGCAGCAAAAGATCCGGATAAACGCGCACTTGCCCATGTTCAGAGAGAACGGAAGATCTTTGCAATGACCTGGGAAAAATTCCGCAAAGATTATCTTGCCAATCACAGGGAGATCCGTTCCTACCGCAGGAGTGCTCCTGTCAAAATCGATGGAAATCTGGATGAACCCGACTGGAAAAAAGCTGATACGGTTTCCGGTTTCAAACTTACCAACAATACCGGGTTCGCCAAAAATCAGACCTATGTAAGAGTTTTCCATGAAGAAGAAAATATCTATTTCGGCGTGGAATGTATGGAACCCATGACCGACAAAGTTACGGAAGATACAAGAGAAGCTCTTGACGGTCCCGTCTGGCAGGATAACACTGTGGAATTTTTCCTCAATCACCCTGACCTTGCCAACAGTTACTATCAGATCATTGTTTCCTCCGCAGGAAAAGTCTTTGACCATTATGTAACTCCCGGCAGCAAACCGGACAGAAGTTTTACTTCCGGTATCGAAGTAAAAACAAAGAAACTCAAAGACCGCTGGATCCTTGAAGCAAGAATCCCCACTGCCCCGCTGGGAGAAAAATGTTTTGACGGACAGGCATGGAAAGTAAATGTACTGCGGGCAAGAAAGATCAACGGGATCGTTATGCATTCCGGCGTCCCTGTGGAATCCTCCACATGGAGTATCGGTACACCTCACAATGTAGGGGTATTTCTGCCGGTAAATTTCTGCAAAGAACGCTCTGTAAATAAAGATGGTGCGGAACTGGATACAAGAGTTTGGAGAAACGGTTCTTTCAATGAAGTGGATAAAAAGAAGCATAAAAACAATCCTGCACGGCAGATCAAAGACGGGAAAAAACCTTCTTCCTGGCATTTTTCCGGCAAAAAAGTCGTTGCCAGTCTGGAAGGAAGTCCGGAAGATCCCAAAGCTCATTTTCTGCGGATCAACGGGATCGTTGCCAATGATTATCTGGGAAAAAGTGAAAAAGTAAAGATCCGGTTCCGGGTACGGGGAACAGGATTTGTTCAGTTTGCCTGGTATTGCTACGATATTAAAAACGGCAGAAGACTCCACAAAAAAAGTATCTATTTCTACAAAGAGAACATAGACAGCAAAGAGTGGAAGGATATTGCCATGGAAGTGCCGCTTCCCAAATTTGATCTTACCAAATTTGCCGCCGGATTTTATCCAAAAAATGCCAATAGTACTATGGATTTTGATGAAGTCTATATAACTGCAAGCGGAAAATAATAAAATTACCTTGTAAAAGCTGTTTACAAGATGTAAATTAACTGCCTGTACTGTTTAAGCAGTACAGGCTTTCTTCTTGAAATACCATTCTAATTATATAAGGAGCGGAAAATGATCAATCTTTACAGAGATTTTCTCAAAAAGATCGACGGAGATTTTCTGATGAAAGAAACAGAAAATCTGTGGAAAAAAGAGTTTCCTCAAACCTACAAAGCCTACCATGAGGCGGCGTTCTACACCAGGGAAATCGCAGAAAAAGCAGGTATTCCCAATGTGCAGATCTTTGAACTGCCTGCCGACGGCAAAACCGCATTTCTGGATGAGCGTATGCCTGTTGCCTGGGATGCCACAAAAGGTAAACTTACCATCCAACTCAAAGCGGTCGTCCCCAATAATCCTTTCGGCAATGATGCCGAAGGCAGACTTGTTGCCGCAGATTACGAAAAACATCCGTTCTCCCTTGTGAAAGGTTCTGTTCTGCCCGGCGGCAGTAAAAAAGTCCGTATTATAACCGAAACCCAGCTTTTAAGCGGTTTCGATGCAGAAGGCACTCTCGTTCTTCTGGATAAAACGACCCGTCCTTACGGGAATGTGATCACAACACTTCTTGATCTTGGTGCAATTGGTTTCCTTTCTGATAATGTTACAGGCGGCACGGATTATCCCGACTCCATTGCCTGGCTCAATGCCGCAACAGAAAGCGATTGGCATGTGACAGCCACCCACCGGCCTTTTGTGGGATTCAGCACCACCCCCCGTATCGGAGATTATCTGCGGGATGCCATCAAACGCTCTGCGGTCATGGCGGATGTGGAATGTGACGGTGTACGGTACAGCGGTGTCCATCACGCAGTAACAGCCCTCATTCCCGGAAAAAGCAAAAAAGAAGTCTGGGCATACGCGCATTTGTATGAACCCCTTGCCGATGATGACTCCTGCGGAGTTGTTGCCGCCATTGAGACGGCAAAACAGATCATGGCAAAAGGTACTCCCGAATATTCTGTAAGAATCGTTTTTGCAATGGAATTATATGGGTTTGCCGCATTTATTGACAAAGTCATGGGCGGCGATCTCCGGGAAAAAGTTATCGGAGGACTCAATTACGACGGACTTGCCAGTATCCGGAATGTGAAACTGAAATGCTATACCAGTCCGAAAGGCTCCCCCTGTTTCACTAATTTTCTGATGGAAGAACTGGTAAATTCCATGCAGAATGAAAAAGCGTCTTTCAGCTGCAGAATGTTCCCCTCCGCCTACTTTGATGACATTGCCTTCAACTGCCCCTCTGTGGGACTTTCCGCGGTTTGGGCTTTGTGTGATCACGGTCTGAATCATCACACATCCCGGCAGGGTATGGAAATATTTGATAAAGAAACCTTTGCAGAGGGTACTGCTTTCAATACAGCACTTGTCTATGCAATGGCGAATCCGGATAAAACGAAAATGGCTTCCTGCATTGCCATTGCAAAAGAACATGTAAAAAAGCATCTTGCCGACATCAAAGAAAATCCTTTCGGCAGTGATCTTGACCGTTTCCGGTTCCTCTGTGATATTGAAAGGACTCATCTGAAAGCATTCTGCGACGCCCTCCCCTCCTGTGATTTTTCCGCAGAAATGAAAGAATATGATGCCTACTGCTCCTCCTTTGAAGCGGCTCTTTCCCCGGAAGACAGAGGGGCACATTCCCCCATCCGGCAGGCGGCAGAAAAAATCATCATGCAATATATTCATACGGGATTCCCTCACAGTCTCACCAAAACCGGCGATACCGTTCCTTTCGACATCCCCGGCGGCGGGATCTACGGACATTTCTCCAATGTGATCGCCAATCTGCATACGGAAATGAGCGTGGCGGAAGCCGTAAGAAAAGCGGAATATGAGAGAAAACAAGCTGTTTCCGATGGTGAAGTAAAGAAATACATCAATACCTTGAACCGCCTTGCCGATTACGGTTATCTGAAAATTATTGCAAGACCGGAACTATCCAAAGAAGATATTGTAAAAGCGCTTGCGGATCTCGGTGTAAAGAAAGGGGATATTCTTCTTGTTCACGCCTCCGCCTCCAACTGCGGCTATATCAAAGGCGGAGCAGATACTGCCATTGCCGCAATGGAAGAAGCTGTGGGGAAAGATGGTACCCTTCTTTTTGCAGCCTTCACCCGTCCCTATATGTATCTTGGCGGGCCCTGCAGGGAATGGTTGTTCCGTCCCTATGATCCCAATGTGCCGGGTCAGATCTGGACAGGAAACATCCCTGCAAAAGTAACGAAACGCAAAGATGCTTTACGCAGCAGACACGCCACCCATTCCTGGACGGGTTTTGGTCCTCTTGCGGAAAAATGTCTTATGGAGCAAGCTGCGGATGACAATCCTGCCGCCATGAACTCCCCCATGGGGATCGCTATGGGATACGGAGCAAAGATCCTTCACTTCGGTTCAGCCATTGCCTCCACCACCTTCCTGCATCTTCTGGAAGATGTATGCAATGTACCGTTCCTGGGCAATGCCGTGGCAAAGGCGAAGAAAGAAGACGGCACTTATGCAGTGTATGCTTATGATAAACATCTTCCCGGTCACCGTGATTTCTATTGCGGCGCAGAAGCCGAAAAGAAGAAATTTTATACAAAAGCCATTCCTGCAGGTTTGCAGATCCATAGACAGAAACTGGGAACAGGGGAACTTCTGCTTATGGATTGTCAGCAGTATTATGAAATCGGCAAAAAGATCGTGGAAGAAGATTACAGAGTTCTTCTCTGTGATGATCCTTCCTGCGCTTTCTGCTCAAAGTTCATGAAAAAGTAAGTCTTTCTTTTCCATAAAACAGAAAAAGATCCGGAGTTGGTTCCGGATCTTTTTTTTTGTCGTTTCAGGACAAAAAAAAGGGGTGTTCTGCAACAACCCCTTTGAAAAAAGAATAAATCTATTTTTTATTTTGCTTTTTTGCAAGCCTTTTTACAGCATTTTGCCGGTGCTTTTGCAGACTTGGCGGCAGATTTTTCAGCTGCTTTTGCTTTTGCAAGGCGTCTTTCTTCCGCTTCCTCATAAATACGGGGAGTGAGAGAAAGAGAACTGCGGTAGGTGGGAATGGTATTTTCCATCAGATTACCGATCTGTTTGAGTTTCCATTCCAGATGCCATTTGTCGCACATATAATCCATACTTGCTTCCCAGCCCAGACGGGAGTCGGCTTCCACAAGAGGAATGGTATTGCGGACATTTTTCTCTTCATCCAGAAGAAGTTCATTCATTTCATCAAGCAGTTTTCCTGCTTTAGTGAAATCATATTCCACTTCCAGTTTTTTATTCAGTACCCACCATTTCTTGGTATTGACCATAGTATGGATGGCGTTACAGCAGAAGAAGCCCACACCGGCAGTTTTGTTTGCTTTTTCCTGTTTTTCTGCAGGAACTTTTGCAAGAGCTTTCCGCATGATCTCATTACCTTTTTCCCA
>JAGBXB010000099.1 GCA_017629515.1 Lentisphaeria bacterium
ACGGGGCTGTTGCAAAAGTGCAAAAAAGGTGAGTCGCCGCCCCCCCCTTTTTACAGATAGCCGGTGCAGAACAGGTAAAGCGATTTTCAAGTCCCGCAGGGACGCAGGAAAAATAATGCCGGAATAGAAGAACTCGCATAAACAGCCCCGCAGGGGCGCATGACATGACACTGTATTCAGCGCATAAAACAGCCCCGTAGGGGCGTAGGAGCATAGCCCCGGGTTTCAACCCGGGGTAGATACGCTCCTCTCCCCTGAAAAAAGTCCCGCAGGGACGCAGGAAAAATAATGCCGGAATATACTCACTCTATCGGATTTTGCCAGCGGGGACGGTTGCAAAAGCCAATGTAAAAATTCTTTTTCCCTCCCTTTTTTTCCTGTATCCGGCTTACTTTTATATGTGTGACAATATGTCTCTAAAATAAAATAGTGTGACAGAAGATAAATTGTGACAATATGTCTCAAAACGCCGTAAAAAACCCTTGAAAACCCCCTTGCAAAAAAGTTGGCACGCTCCTTGCTGAATAGAAATGCAGAACAAAAAACTGTTGCAGGGGATGCAACATAAAATGCAAACAAAGGAGGTACGAATGAACATGCTTGCAAGAAATGACAGCAACTGGGGCAGGGAACTGAAAAACTTCAACAGTATGATGGATCTCTTCATGCGGGAAATGGGAATGAGACCGGCAAAATGGCTGGATGAAGGATTTGACCGGGGGTTGCAGTATATGGTGGATGAAAAATATGTTACTGCCCATCTTCCCTGTGCCGGATGTAAAGGAAGTGATTTCCAGGTGGAAGTGGTGGGGGATATGCTCAATGTCAGCGTGAAACACTCTTCCTGCAACTGTGAAAAAGAGGGGAAAGAAAAACATTTTATAACAAAGGAACGCTGTTTCAGGGAATTTACGGAAAGCTGCCGTCTGCCGGTTCCGGTGAAAGGGCAGGAGGCAACAGCAAAATATGAGGATGGGGTACTTACTGTCACCATTCCCCGCCTGATGGAAGAAAAAAATACTGTTCACACTGTCAATGTCAAATAATAAAAATATAAGGAGAAATCATCATGGACGAAAACAAAAAAACAAATACCGCTCCCTGCTGCTGCAAGGAAGAAAAATTCATTCTGCCGGAAAAATATTTTGAAGTAATGCCTGCTGCGGATATCGCCGACAGCGATGAGGGCGCGGAACTCTTTCTGGAAGTTCCCGGCTCCAATGCACAAACGGTCTGCGTGGAAGTGAAAGATCACATTCTTTCCATTACTGCAAAAAGTTCTCTTGTACGACACCATGTTCCTGTGGTTTTCAAACGGGAATTCCGCCTTTCCGATGCTGTGGAAATAGCCGGCATAGGCGCAGAAACAAAAGATGGGCTTCTCACTATTACTCTTCCTAAATCGGAAAGAGCGAAAGTGCATCATATCCAGGTACGCTGACAGGCGTCTGTTTCAGGGGGACTGCCGCAGCTCTTTACAGGGGTTGCGGCAGTTTTGCTTTTTGTTGTCTTATTGCAGATAACGGAGGGGCTGCAGAATTTGTTTCCATACAGAAAAATACGCACTTTGTAAAAATATCCTGTGCCTTGAAAGATAAGAAAAAAAACTGTATATTTCGTCGGAATAAGGGGAAAACAGGCAAAAAATACGGAAAAAAAGAATTTTTTTTGTTTTTTTTATTGATTTTTTGTAAAAAAGAGTTGATTTTATTTCCGGCTTATGATAAAGTTTAATAACCGTGAGTTCCAAAACCTTAAACAGAAAACAAAAAAAGGAGTGTTACATGAAATTCTACAATGTGAAGAAAAAAGCTTCCGTCACCATCAAAGATTCTGAATGCACAAAGGTTATCTACAAAAAAGAAACCAGCAAAGGCGTGCAGGAACGTTATGCTGCAAGAGCTGTTGACAAAGATGGTATGAAACTTACCAAGTTCCTCTCCAAAGCAGATTTTGATGCTCTGAAATGCAAAGTTGGCAAAGCCTGATCTTTGTTGCTTGTCTTTGACGGAAAACCCCGGTTCTGCCGGGGTTTTTTTATGTCTTTATCATTTGGTGCTGTTGCAAAAGTGCAAAAAAGGTGAGCCGCAGCCTCTTTTCAGATAGCCGGTACAGAATAGGCAAAGCGATTTTCAAGTCCCTGGGGAACGAGGGAAAATACCTGCCGGATAGAGATGAAAATGTATGATTTATGATGATTTTCTGTGAGGGTGGAAAATAACTTTGCAACAGTTTTTTTCCTGCGTCCCTACGGGACTTTTATCGTGTGGGGTGTATGTAATCCCCGGGGTTAAAACCCCGGGCTGGGTTCTTGACGCCCCGATGGGGCT
>JAGBXB010000012.1 GCA_017629515.1 Lentisphaeria bacterium
GTGCAGTGCGGTCATTGCGCCAATGCTATTACAGTTCCGGAAAGCAGGGTCGCCCCGGGAGCGATCATCGGGGATTTTGTGATCCGGCAGGAGTTGGGTATTGGGGGAATGGGGATCGTCTATCTCTCCCACCAGTTGTCTCTGGACAGACCTGCAGCATTGAAATTGCTCTCCAATACCTATGCAGCCAATACGGCTTTTGTGGAAGGATTCATCAAAGAGGCCAGATCGGCGGCAAAACTCAATCACCCC
This sequence comes from Lentisphaeria bacterium, assembly GCA_017629515.1. GTDB lineage: Bacteria > Verrucomicrobiota > Lentisphaeria > Victivallales > UBA1829 > RGIG5327. The sequence goes on from JAGBXB010000012.1 coordinate 253, forward strand.
AATATCGTTCAGGCGTATGCCGTGGGGGAAGATGAGGGGATCTTCTATTTTGCCATGGAATATATCGACGGCGATACCATGAAAGAGGTTCTTGCAAAAGAAAATCTGATTGCGCCGGACAGAGCCATCTCCATTATTGAACAGATCGTCAACGCTCTGGATTACGCATGGAAAGAGGAAAGACTTATCCACCGGGATATCAAGCCGGATAATATCATGCTCACTTCTTCCGGCAGGGCAAAACTTGCCGACCTGGGCCTTGCCAAAATGGCGGATGACCCGGAAGCGGCAGGGGATACCATTATGGGAACTCCTCAATATATCAGTCCGGAACATCTCACCGGTGAACCTATGGATATCCGCAGTGATATTTACAGTCTCGGTGCTACATTCTATCAGTTTATCACAGGGGACTTCCCCTATAACGGCAGCAGTGCCACAGAAATCGCCCAACAGCATCTTACCGGCAATTTAGTACCGCCGGATCAACGCATGCAGGGCTTGCCTGCGGGTTTGTCCGATGTGATCGTAAAAATGATGATGCCCCATGCCGATTTAAGATATTCTTCGGCGGAAGAGTTGCTTGCGGATCTGCGGAAAGTAAAAAACGGACAATGGAAAACTCCTGTCCTGACGAATACTTCCAAAATTTCAGTTCTGCCCCAGGCGGCACCGGCTATCCCGGTGGCACAACCGGTGGCAACACCCGCAGTCCCGCAAGTTCCGGCACAGCCTGCCGCAACTCCCGCAGTTCCCGTTGTTCCGGTACAGCCTGCCGCAACTCCCGCAGTTCCCGTTGCTCCGCAGGCACCGGTTGTTCCGCAGACTCCGGCAGCTCCGCAGGTACCCGTTACCCCGCAGGCTCCGGCAGCACCCAAAGCACCGGGCCTCTCCTTACCTAAAACTCCTGCGGCTGTTCCGGCTCCTCCCTCTGCGCCGCAAGCTCCTGCCGCTGTTCCGGCAACTCCCTCTGCACCGCAAGCTCCTGCGGCTGTTCCGGCTCCCCCCTCTGCGCCGCAAGCTCCGGCAGCACCCAAACTTGGCGGTCCCGGCGGTTTGTCTTTGAAGAAAGAGGAAAAGAAAAAAGAAGAACCTCCCAAAGAAGGTAAGAAAGAGGAGAAAAAAGAAGAGAAAAAAGAAGAGAAGAAGGAGGAAAAGAAAGGGGAGAAAACCGATCTTGCCAATCCTCTTATGAAAGAACGGCAGGAAAAACAGAAAAAGAAAAAATTACAGAAAAAATTGATCTCCCTTGGCGTAACGCTTGCTCTTATTGCGATTCTTGCCGGAATCGTTTTCGCCATTGGATTGGATACAGTAAAAGCAAACTTTACAAAATTCTACAATATGGGAGCTGAAAAAGCGGGTCTGCCCGCATTGTCTGCGCCGAAAGAAACCTCTCCCCTTGTGAAAGAAATGAAAAAACTGCTTGCGGAATTTGAGGATGAAAACATTTCCAGAAAACAGATCTGGGATAAATGTGAAGAATTTATGGCGACAAAACCGGAGATCAATACGGATGAAGAGGAACTCCTTTACACAAAACTGCGTACATATTTTGTTGCTGCCGATGCTGAAAAATGTGAAAAAAGCAGAATGGAATCTTCTCCCCACAGTAAATATCTTGCCCAGATAGATGAGATCCGGCAGGAAGAAGCCAAAAAAGTGCGTCAGGAGCGCCAGAAACAATGGGCGGAAGCACAGAAAAGAGAAGAGGAAAGAAAGAGAGCAGAAGTAAAAAGATTGCAGGACAGCCGTACGGCAAGGGCCAAAGGTATTGAACGCAGAATACAGAACAAACGCCATCAGCAGATGCGGGAAGTAAGGAAAGAGTTTTTTGATGTATTCTATGATTTTTCCACTTCCATAGAACAGAAACAGCTTGCTGTAAAAAAACTTTTTACCGATGCCGCCAAATTATCTTACAATCCAACAGCATTGGAAGAACCGGATTTTGATGAAGCAAGAAAAGTTCTGGGAAGAGTCGTTGTCCTGCGTCCGGATTCGGCAAAACTCCTTGCTGAAATCCGTACACTGTATAATACCCAGTCCATTCCTTTCCGTATTGACACGGCATTACGCAAAGGCAATCCCAAATTTACAGGATTGAGCGTCATTATCAAAAATCTTTCCTGTAAAGTGGAGAAAATCGAAAACTACACCATCTACGGAAAAGTGCCCGGACTTTCCAAAGTCTATACCATCACGCTGGAAGAAATGTGCAGAACAAAACCCGCGCAATTCCGCAGATTCATGCAGGAGGCATTCGGCCCGTACGGCTTGAATCTTGCCGCATATCTTCCTGTATTCTATGCACTTAACGGGGATGTAAAAACAGCCTCCATGCTTGGAGAAACCCCGTCCGCCACGGTTGCTGCAAAAAACAATCTTGCCAATTTCTACAAACCTTACTTTGATTATGTCCTCAAAGAGAACAGAAGCAACAGTGCAATGAAAAAGAAACTTGTGGAGGCTCTGGGCAATACACAAAGTTATCACTTGTATCTCAACCCGGCAAGTGCAAAACCCGCCCCCAGAAAACCTGCACCAAAGGCTGCCCCCAGGAAACCCGCACCAAAGGCTGCCCCCAAAGCAAAAGCACCTGCTAAAAAGAAATGATCATCTCCCCGTTGAAATTTGAAACGGGGGAAAACAATACAAAAAATCATCATCAAATATATCCTATCACGGAGGAAAGAAAAATGGATATGAACAGAAGTTATCAGAACCCGCTTACAGGCCGTTATGCCGGCAAAGAAATGAGTTACAACTGGTCTCCCCAGAAGAAACATTCCACATGGAGAAAACTGTGGATCGCCCTTGCCGAATCGGAAAAGGAACTGGGGTTGGACATCACAGATGAACAGATTGCCGAAATGAAGGCACATATCGAAGATATCGACTTTGAAGCCGCCGCCGCAAAAGAAGCGGAACTGCGTCACGATGTAATGAGTCACATCCATGTTTTCGGTGCATTGTGCCCCAAAGCCCGCCCCATCATCCATCTGGGAGCAACATCCTGCTTTGTGACAGACAATACCGAACTTATCCAGATGCGGGATGGTTTGAAGATCGTTCTGGGAAAACTGGCAAAAGTTATTGAACTTTTGGCAAAATTTGCCGAAGCAAATAAAGATATGCCCACATTGGGATTCACCCACTATCAGCCGGCACAGCTGACCACACTGGGCAAACGCTTTGCCCTCTATCTGCAGGATTTTGTTATGGATGCAGAAAGAGTCCGGGAAGAGATCAAACTTATTCCTTTCCGCGGAGTAAAAGGAACTACCGGAACACAGGCAAGTTTCATGGAACTCTTCCAGGGCGATGAAGATAAAGTAAGAAAACTGGACAAACTTGTTTCCAACAAAATGGGGTTCGACTCCTCCATTGCATTGAGCGGTCAGACCTATACAAGAAAAGTGGATTATAATGTACTCAATGTTCTTGCCGGGATCGCCGCAAGTGCCTACAAAATGTGCGGAGATATCCGGCTTCTTGCCAACCTGAAAGAGATCGAAGAGCCTTTCGGAAAATCCCAGGTGGGTTCCAGTGCCATGGCTTACAAACGCAATCCCATGCGTTCTGAAAGAGTATGCTCTCTTTCCCGTTACCTCATGACTCTGCCTGCCAATGCCTCCATGACCCACGCCACCCAGTGGTTTGAACGCACTCTGGACGATTCCGCCAACCGCCGGATCGTGCTTGGGGAAGCCTTCCTTACTGCGGATGTGGTTCTTTCCCTTGTTGCCAATATTGTAGATGGACTTCAAGTCTGGCCCCAGGTGATCCACTCCCGTATCATGTCCGAACTGCCTTTCATGGCAACCGAAAATATCCTTATGGAAGCAGTGAAAGCAGGCGGTGACAGACAGGATCTGCATGAAGCCATCCGCAGTCACTCCATGGAAGCAGCAAAAGTCGTGAAAGCAGAAGGCAAACCCAATGATCTTATTGAACGGCTTGCTTCCGACCCGCTTTTTGCAAAAGTGGCACCCAACTTCAAAGATATGCTTGATCCGAAAAAATTTATCGGAAGAGCCCCCTCACAGGTGACAGATTATCTGGAAGGAACGGTAAAGGGACTTCTGGAAAAAATCCACAATGAACTTCCCGCCGAAGGTTTCCAGACCGAAGAAGTAAAAGTCTGACAAAAATGCGCAGATCCTGCAATGGAACAAAAGAAAGGCAAATTTTATGGAACTATATAAATTTGATCTCAATTTAAATTACCTTGTTGCGGCAACATTTATCCCTGTTCTTATAAATTTTGCCATTCTTGTATTCAATCCTTATAAAGCGCAGAAAATCGGCAAAGCTCTGATTTTCCAGCTGGCAGGTCTTGTGGCTCTTCCTGTGGTATCCGGAGGGATCATGAAAATAGCAGGAGCTGAGCCTAAAATGATCTCTCTTGTTATTTTCGTACTTGAATGTATCCTTGCTCTTGTAATGATCGGCTTTTCCATTCCTCAAATGAAAGCATTCAAAGAAAACAAAGCAGTATGGACAAGCTGGCTTCTGGGGGCATTTTCCCTTGTTTTCTGGGGATATTCCCTTTTACACATGGTTATGCAACATTCAGCATAAAAACTCAACCCCACAAATCAGGAGTAAAAAATGATGAAAAAAATCTTTTCGACAGGACTCTTCACTCTTGTTTCCGCCTCAATTTCCCTTTTTGCAGGGACTGTTGCTGTGGAAAAATTCGACAACGGAGCAACAAAACTGCCTGACGGCTCTTACAGCATCAAATCCGGGCGTCACACATTTTCCACTGACCTTATCCCCATTAAAGATCTTACCCAAAAAACTACCGTCACACTTGAACTCAAAGCCCCTGCCGGTCTGGATAAAAATATCTCTTATTACGTGGGAGCAGTCAATTACGACAAAAACGGCAAACGCATTGAGATAAGTTATGTCAATGCCATTAAAAATTCTTCGACCATTCTTGTTGCCCCCTGTAAAAAAACTGATACAGTTCTGAAAGTGAAAAATGCTGAAAAATTCATCAAGAATACCTGTATTGCCTACGATGTGAAAGCGGATTTTTCCGACCTTCCCAATTTTACAGCAAAAGCCTCCATCCGTATCCGGGATTTCAAAAATAAAGGTACGCACTGGGAAGTAGTTCTTTCCAAACCCTGCGGAGTGGAATATCCTGCCAACACCCCCATCCGGGCACATTATGACGGCTGGTATCAGTATCTCATCTGCGGACATACCCCGCCCTCCCCGGGAGCATGGAAAAAATATTCCATAGATATTGCCGGTTCCCAGATCGGTAATCCCGGCACAAAATGGACTGTGGGAACAGCGGGAGTAAAATTTATCATTTTCAACAATGGTAAAAATACAGGAAAAGAAGGAATGTTCTTCCGCAATCTTACCGTTACAACTTCTGATAAATGACATTTTTTAACGGCAGAACTGAAAATTCTGCCGTTTTCCGTATACAGATAATCTTAAAATAATCAGGCTCGAACGATGAAAATGATGAAAGAAATTTTTTCAAAAGGAAAATTCCTTGCGGCAGCAGTATCGCTTTCCCTGTTTTCCCTTGCGGGAGATGAGACGCACCTTTTCAATTCTCCGGAAGACTGGACACCGGCAAACAGGATCAGTGTCAATAAAGACGGCTCCATTGCCATAAAAGGAATGGGTGTTCTTTTCACCCATACCGAACCTTTTGCTGTGGATACAACAGCAATAAGCACCCTTTCCGGTGAATTCAAAGGGATGCCCGGAACTACGGACAGAGACCGTTACTATATGGCATTCCTCAACTTCGATAAAGATATGCAGCGCATTGAGGCTTGCGAAGTGGATGCAGTGAAAGGCTCGGAAACACTTCTTGCAGCAGATGTGAATGCAAAAGATATCAGTATCAGAGTAAAAGATGGTTCCAAGTTCAAAAAAGGGATGTTTGTTGCATTCAATGCCAAAAGTGACTTTTCCGATCTTCCCAACAGAACGGTAAACAGAAATGCTCCCATCGTAAGTGTAAAGAAACTTTCTGACGGGTCATCCCTCCTTACATTCAAACGCGCCATTGCTTATACCGCAAAAAAGGGTACCCCCCTGCGGGCACATCATGGCGGCTGGTATCAGTATTCCGGTCCCTGCGGGGAAAAACTCCCCAGAGAATGGAAAAAATTCTCCATTGACATCAAAGGAACTGCTCCCGGAAACCATAAAAAAATATGGCGGCCCGGTACGGCTTTTGCCAAAATCATTATTTTCGGCGCAGGTTCCGCCAAAACCCCGTTTCTGGCTTTCCGCAACGTGAAATTTGAATCCAAAGGGGGGAAAGCAACCCCTGTCGTAAAGAAAACGCAGATCCCGGCAAAAACAAAAAGTGTGACTTTGGATATTCCCGTAAAGCAGGAGGGGACTGTTCTTCAACTGCATTTTGCCGATGGCTCAAAAAGAAGTGTGGCGATCAAGCCCCGGAGCATGAAATATCAGCATTTGGAATTGAAAAACGCCTTTCTTTCCGTAAGTCCCTTCCCCTTTAATTTCAAAATGGTCAATGCTCCTTCCGTTCCGCCCCGGAGAAAAACAATAGAGGATCTGGAAAAGATCTGGAAAGAATGTTCTGCCGATATGGATAAAAACTTCCGTCTGACCTTTATGGATACAGATAAAGGACAGGAAGTATACTTCAATGGTTCTTTTGCAGGCATCATCAAACGCTCCACTCCCCTGATGGCGATTTCCGGTATTCCGGAGGGCATCAAGGCAGTGTTCTGCAATAAAGCAGACCCCGCCTACCGGAAACTGGATCTTTCTTACGCTTCAAGAATCAGCAAGGCGGCAAGTTCCCGGTATAAAAATATCCTTGACCTGGGTGTAACAGCAAAAAAACAGAAAAGCACTGCAAAAGCCCCGGCAGATGGGTTGCGTTCTTTCGGTAAAATGAACAATTCTTTCGTATGGACAGTTCCTGCGGAACAGTACGCGGCAGCAAAAGTTCTCTGCGCTGTTGACCCGGATAAAAAGAAAGATCCGGCAATGACATTGCGCCTTACCAGATATGTAGATCACCCCGGATACAGCGGCCGTGCCTATGAAGCAATGGCAGATACTCTTGTCACTTTCCCGGAAGCAGAGAAAAACGGTCAGGCAAAAGCAATGGGTCAAACGGTCATCAACGGCAGGAAGATGGCACTTTATGAGGTAAAAGTCCCGCTGAACACAGGGGATATCGCCGATCTTGTCTATACAGACAGACACGCCACATTCCCCATGAGCAATGCCCGGTATCTGGATTTTGAGATCATGGGAAGATGTATCAAATTCCGTCACCCCATGGGGGATAAGAGAGCCTATCCCGATCCGGCAAAAATAAGTTCCGTTTATGTACTGGATATTGCTCTGGAAAAAGCGAAAGTGGAAATGGAACCCCGTTATGCCCAGGTGGGAAATATTTTCCATAATGAGGAAAAGCCTGAAGCATTGATGCGGGTCAGATTTTTGCAGAACGGCAATTATACTCTCTCCTGGACGATCCGGGATGTGGAAGGAAATATCATAAAGAAAGAAACAAAAAAACTTTCCGGAAAAGGGGAAGAAATTGTAAAAATCGACCTCAAACAGAAAGATCTGGGCTGGTATGCTCTTGATTATGAGTTGAAAGAGGGAACAGAAATTCTTCTCACCCACAAAGCCTCCTTTGCGCTTCTGGATAAAGACACAAGAAAAGCGGAAGTAGCCGATTCTCCCTACGGTTGCTGGGATTATGGTGGAGCGCATTACAATGCAGACAAACTGGAAATCGTTGCTCCAGTCCTGTATAAAGCAGGCTTCCGCCGTTCCGCAGGGATCCAGAAATATCCTCTGGAACAGCGGAAAAAATGGAAACTGGAAGCGGCAAGTATCGGTTCAGCCCCCATGGGTTCCTCCGATGAAAAACAAATCGAAACCATCCGGAAAAATCTGGAAAACAATCCCAATGTGAAACAGTTCCTCATTTTCCACGAACACGCCCAGTGGTCTTACCAGGTAGCTCCGGAACTCACCGGACAGAAATATGATCCGGCAAACAAATGGAAAGATGCGGATAAACGGCAGAAACACGCCATGCAGCTGGGAAGGATCGTGCGTAAACACTTCCCGCAACTGCGTATCCTTCTGGGCAACTCCCTGGGCAGCACTGAACTTATTGCTGAAACCATCCGCGGCGGATTCCCGGAAAAATATGCGGATTATGTAGGGTTGGAAGTTGTGGGAAGAAACAATCTTCCGGAACGCCAGTGGGAATCCTCTCTGCAGGCAGGGGAACTCATGCGGGACACTGCAAGAGCCTTCGGGTACAACAAATGGAAGATCGGTGCGTGTTTTGAAAACAACTACCGTCTGGGTTCCCTCATCGGGGATGAAAGACAGGCCCAGTGGTATGTGCGTGACCTTCTGATCGCCCAGGCATGGCGTATTCCGGATATCTTCATCGGGATCATTATGGACTGCGGCAACTCTTATGCAGGTTCTTTCTGGGGGGCTACCGGTCTCTGCTACCGCAATCCCTATATCTACCCGAAGAAAGCCTATGTGGGGGTGGCAGTGGCAACAAGACTGCTGGATCAGGTAACAGACTGCAAACGGATCCCCGCAGGGGATGAGTGTGTGTACCTTATGGAATACAAACGCAAAGACGGCAAATATGTCTATGCCCTCTGGAGTTCCGTACTGGATACACCCGTGACCATCAGAACCAATGGCACGAAGTTTGAAATGGTGGACTTCTACGGCAGAAAGAAAGAGGGGAAAACATCTTTCTTCAAAAACTCCTTTGATACGGTTGCCGGGCAGAGCGTCCAGTATTTTGTATGCGGCAAACCTTTGATCCTTTCTGCAAAATCTTCCGAAAGTACTTCCGGAGCAAAACGCCCGCTTTCCCACAGGGTCGAAGTAACTGCCGATACTGCGGCAGACTGGAAGATAGCAGATAAAAAAGACATCCGGCTGGAAAAACCCACAGGATTATATATGCCTTACCGTACAGCAGGAAAATTTGCAGCAAAAGAGGTCAATGATCCTGTAATGGGCAAATGTATCGAAATCACGCTGGCAAAACCGGATCTGAAACTGAATAAACACATCTGGGAATATGGTGTTCTTGAACTGAAAAAGCCTGTTGTTATGAAAAATGATCCTGCTTCGCTGGGGATCACAGTCAAAGGCAATTCCCGTTGGGGGCAGATCTATTTTGTAGTGGAAGATGCCACCGGCAAACGCATGGTCTCCTGCGGTACAAGACAGCATAATGCGGATGTATATGACTATGACGGCAGAACCTCTCTGGCTTATACCGGTTGGAATTATGTGACAATGCCCATGACCCACAGATCCTCCATTCCTGATATTTCCACGGGAGCGGTGAGCAATCTCTGGGAGGCCGGTCACATAACAAAAGAAGGTAAATTCCAGTGGGATTCCACAGCGGTCAAGTACCCTGTAAAACTTGTAGGCATCGCCTTTGCCGTACAGTCCAGAGTATTGAGTCTTACGGAACGCAGTCAGATGGAACAATCTTTCCGGATCAAAGAAGTAACATCTTTTGATTTCCAGAAAAAATAAGTAAAATTCATTCTTATCTATTCATACCTCCGGACAACATTCCGGGGGTATTTTTTTGCCTGATTTTTCTACTCCTGTTTGTAATTCTTCCGGCAATAATGTATAGTATGAAAAAGAGATGCTCCCCATCAACTGTCAAAGAAATGTGCACACCGGAGGCAATAAAATATGTATAGTTTCAAAGAGTTCCTGGAGCTGTTTGCTCCTGACAGCAAGGTAAAACCTTTTTCATTTTCCATAGACGGACAAAAGGCGGATCTAAATGCTGTTACAGCAGTAAGAGATACTCTTTCCGCAGAGCAGTACCATCTTATCTATGATGTTGTACCGGATGAAGTCCGAGTGATCCTGGAAGTGCGGCAATTCAAAGACTTTCCGGTGATCGAATATACCCCCTATCTGGAAAATCCCGGCACGAAACCATCCGCAGTGATCTCTGATTTCCATGCACTGGATATTGAGTCGGAAGATCCCCTTACATACGGAAAACAGAAGTTGAAAGAAGTGGAACTTTTTGTAGGCGGCAGGATCTCCGTACGTTACAATCTGGGAAGCAATGCCGCACCCACGGATTTTCTGCCGCAGAAACGGGATATATTTTCCCGGGTCGGCTGCAACAAATTGGAATTGGAGTGTCACGGGGCATGGTGTTCAACGGATTATCTGCCGTTTTTCGGTATTGATACCGATCAGATGAACGGGATCAATCTGGGGATCGGCTGGAATGGTGCCTGGCGTTTCTGCGTGGAAAAAGAGGTCGGCAAATATGCCTTGGGCGGTGGCAGAAAAAGCCGCATCCACTGCAGTATGCAACGGGCACATTTCCGGATACTGCCTGGAGAAAAACTCATGCAGCCGGGAGTCCTGCTCCACTTCCGGGAAAACAAAAATATCCGCGACGGACAGAATGAATTCCGCCGTTTCATGCTTGCCCATAATGCCCCCCGCGACAGCAAAGGCAACTTACAGAAGCCGCCCATGTGTTTCTGTACCTGGGGCGGTCTGGCAAGCAGTAAACAGAAAGAGCGTCTTGAACTTATCAGAAAAAAACAGCTGCCCTACGAAAATTTGTGGATCGATGCCGGATGGATGGGCAAAGATGGTGAATGTCCCCATTTTCTGGAAGATTCACCGGTCAAAAGCGACTGGTACAGCAGAGTAGGCGCCTGGGAGATCAACCGTTTTGTCCATCCCGAAGGTCTGCGGCCTGTTTCCGATGCCGCCCATGAAGCAAATATGCGGACTCTGGTCTGGTTTGAAACGACCCGCATTGCACCGCATTCCGGTTCAAAGTTGCTGACCGAACACCCGGAATGGCTGCTGGGGAATGTGGAAGCGGTACGCAACGGCACAGGAAGTGATCTGCTGCTCAATATCGGTATTCCGGAAGCACGGGACTATCTTACCGGAATCGTTGTGGATATCATGAAAAAAGAAAATATAGATGATTACCGGGAGGACTTCAATATAGATGCATGGAATTTCTGGTGCAGAAACGATACGCCCGACCGTATCGGAGTCACAGAAATGAAGTATGTGGAAAATTTCTATAAATTCTGGGCGGATATCCGCAAACATTTCCCGGACAGTTTCATTGATAACTGTTCCGGCGGCGGCCGCCGTCTGGATTACAAAAGTGCCATGCTCTCTTTTCCCATGTGCCAGAGCGATTTTGCCTGTTATTCGGAATATGAAGAGGAGTGCATAACTCTGGAAAACATGTATTTTGATGACTGGCTTCCGCTCCACGGCACGTTGAATTGGGGCGAATCCGACCCATACCACGCTGCCTGTGCCCTTGGCGGCGGTTACGGCAGCAAGATCTGGCAATTCAATGGTCGCGAAGTTGCGGCAGATCACGATTATGATATGCACAGAAAATTACTCCAGTGGGGCAAACTGCTCCGGGATATGTATCTGATGGGAGATGTTTATCCCCTGATCGATTCACCGGAACTGGATATGACCAAATGGAACGCGCTGCAAACGCATCTGCCGGAAAAAGATGCCGGAGCAGTACAGATTTTCCGCCGTAAACAAAGCCTTTCATCCGTACAGAAGCTGACTCTTGCGGGAATAGTGCCGGAAGCGTCCTATACGGTCAATACTTTTTCCGGAAAAAGTTTGACCATGTCCGGAAAGGAATTAATGAATTTCACTGTTGAATTGGCTCAACCCCGCTCTTTTGAAATCATTCACTATTTCCGGCAGAAGTAAAAATGATTTGAGAAATCTGTATCCATCCGGTATGCCGGTACATTGTTGCCGGATGGATGAACATACAGTCCCGATTTACCGTAAGTCGGACTGAAAACAGAAGAAAAAATACTGGATAACAGGAAAAAGAAGAAAAAAAAAATTCTTTTTCCTTGAAAAGCAGTAAAACCCTCTTATATTTACCTTATAAAACTATCTGATACATTTAGAGAGAGGAGGCTTTTATGTGCACACATTTTTCAGGCAAAACCTTTTTTCCCGTTGTTTTTCTTTCATCCGTCTTTCTTTTTTCTTCCCTGCTTTCCGCCGCACCCCCGTCGAAAAAGGGAGCAAAAAATCCTGTTAAGTCAAACAATAACAAAAATACCGTTGTAAAAAAACAGGACAGGAAGAAGAAACAGGAAACAAAGAAAAAAGTGCTGATTTGCGATTTCTGTAAAAACTGTCCTACCTGCACCCGGAAAAGAGAGGAAATCAAAGAGCGTCAGAAAGCCGAAAAAGCAAAACTTGCAGAAAAGAAAGCTTTGGAAGCGGCCAGAAAAGCAAAGGAAAAAGCGGAAGCAGAACGCCTTGCACTTCTGCCCAAAACTCCTGTTGATAAAATCCTTGCCGCAAACTGGGAAAAGAACTCTCTTTCCATGCCCAAAACGGCATCCGATGCCGTCTTTTTCCGCAGGATCATGCTCAATGTTGCCGGAAAACTCCCCTCTCCCAAAGAGGTCACAGATTTTCTGAAAGATAAAGACAAGGAAAAAAGGCAAAAACTCATCGACAGGATCCTTGATTCCGATGAATACGCCAATATGATGAGTATGCGCTTTGCCGATATGCTGCGTATCAAAAGCGAGTTTCCCATCAATTTGTGGCCCAATGCCGTACAGGCTTATCACAGAAAAATCTATGGAGATCTGAAAAATGACCGTTCCTACAGGGAAATGGTAATGGAAATGCTGACCTCTTCCGGAAGCAATTTCCGTTACCCCTATGCAAACTTTTTCCGTGCATCCGCCAACAGACAGCCGGAGGGACTTGCCAAAGTCACCGCCCTTACTTTTATGGGCATCCGTACGGAAAAAATGAAAGAAGATGACCTGAAAAAATTTATGGCATTCTTTTCCCGTATCCGTTATAAAAGCACGGATGAATGGAAAGAAGAGATCGTTTATACGGATCCCCTCCCCTGTACGGTAAAAGCGCGCACACCCAATGGGGATAGTTTCACAATTTCCTCACCGGAAGAAGACCCCAGAAATGTTTTTGCCAAATGGCTTTTGCAGGAGGATAATCCCTATTTTGCCAGAGCCTTTGTCAACAGATTATGGCACTATTATTTCGGTAAAGGACTGATCCATCCCGCAGATGATATGCCCATTGTACCCATTTCAAAATTCCGGAGATTTTTCGGTAAAGAAGAGGAAAAATGCGTCAATACAGATCTTCTGGAATATCTTGCAGAAGAGTTCAGAAAATCCAATTACAGCATCAAACATGTAAGCAGACTTATTCTCAATTCCAGGGCTTATCAGGCCCCCTCCGCACCTATGAAAAAGGAAAACTATGAAAAAGAACTCAAATATTTCGCAGTTTATCCTTTACGGAGAATGGAAGCGGAAGTCATTGTTGATATGCTGGGAAGTGCAGTATGGATGCGGGAAAGGTACATGAGTGTGATACCGGAACCCTTTACCTATATCCCCGTGGGCAGACCTTCTGTCCTTATTGATGATGGAAGCATCACAAGCGGACTTCTGGATAAATTCGGACGCCCCTCCCGGGATTCCGGAGAACTTTCAGAAAGGAAAAATATTGCAACGGACGCACAGAGACTTTATCTTATGAACTCTTCCCGTCTTTATAATGCAACAAAAAATTATGGTACAAATGTCAGCAGATGGACAAGAAAAAATCCAACTTCGGGGATCAATGATATTTATTTGAGATTACTTTCCCGGTATCCGGAGAAAAAGGAGATGGATAAGTTGTTGAAGCGTCTCCCACCTGTAAAAAACCGGAATTTTTACAATGTATATGTAAAGTTCTGTCAGGATCTTGCATGGGCATTGGTCAATACAAAAGAATTTCTTTTCTATCATTGAGAAAGGCTGGTATAACATGAAAAAAACAAACTCGATCAAAAGCATTTTTCTCATCTTTATTGTTACAGTATTTCTGCCGGCACATTCCTTTGCGGATGCGTTTATCGGCTATTTATATCCCTCCGGAGGACAACAGGGGGAAACTATTGATATCATCGTCGGCGGAATGCAGTTGTGGGGAACACATACAGCCCTGATCACAGGAGAAGGCTGTACTGTGGAAAAAATAAGTTCCATCCCCGGGTTCAATCACCCATACTACGTGCAGAGGAAATATATCATTGAAGCAATGAAAGCAAGGAAAGAGGGAAAACTGCTTCCTGAAAAACCCGAAGAAACCCCCGATTGGCGTCCCCATAAATATTATGACAGGATCGGGGAACTTACGGAAACAGAATTCAATATTGCCATCGCCGAATTTTATGCAGTACGCAACTCCCTGCAGGCAAGTCCCGCCATAAGTCAGAAAATGCTTGTTACCTTGAAAATAGATAAAAATGCCAAACCCGGCAGAAGGGAATTCCGCCTTGCAACCAAAGGCTCCGGCGTAAGTAATCCCATTCCTTTCTATGTCGGCAGTTATCCGGAAGTAAATGAAGGTGTTGCGGAGATCCCGCCGGAAAAACCCGAAATAAAAAGTTTTACCATTCCCGCCACACTCAATGGTCAGATCATGCCTGGCGGGGAAGTGGATAAATTTCTCTTTCAGGCAAAGAAAGGGGAAAAAATCACATTCAAAGTAAGAGCCAGAGAATTTGCCCCCTTTCTGGGAGACGGAGTTCCGGGGCATTTTCAAGCCATTGCCGAAATATTTGACAGCAAAGGAAAGAGTCTCACTTTTGCCGATGATTTCCATGGAAATATCGACCCCGTCCTGACTTTCACTGTCCCGGCGGACGGGCAATATGCCTTTACGGTAAGAGATTCCATTTACCGGGGCAGAGCCGACTTTGTTTACCGCGTGGAGGCTTTTTACGGTGATACGCCCACTATTCCCCGTCTGCCATTTCCGGCCCTTCCGGAAAATGTGAAACTTTTTTCGAAAGAAGCGGCAGATAAAGAAGAAATCCTTAAAGAAAATGTGCGTATATGCGGTACTCTTGACAGGGAAAAAGCCATTCATACTTTCCGCTTCAAAGGGGAAAAAGGCAAAACAAAGGTTCTGGAAGTATTGGCAAGAAGATATGGTTCTCCACTGGATGCCGTCCTCATTCTTACAGATGAAAAGGGAAATATCCTTCATAAAAATGATGATCCCAAATATCCCCGCATCGGCATTGTTCATCATCAGGCGGATCCTTACATCCTTTTCACCCCGGAAAAGGACGGGATCTATACTGTAAAACTTTTTGCCGCCGACGGTCACGGCGGCAGGGAATATTTTTATGCATTGCGCATAGATGAAAAACGACCGGATTTCCGCGTCGTCCTTGCTCCCTCCGCGCCCAATATCGCATGGAGCGGATCAAGACCTTTCCTTTTCCATGTTTTCCCGGTAGAAGGATTCAAAGAGGACATCGTTCTTTCCATAAAAGGAACGGATAAAATCTTTTTTGACGGTACCAATATCATCCCCGCCGGAGCGGAGAAAGTTAATATTTCCCTTGCCTGCAATTGGTACAGGAATAATTTCCCCATCTCCTTTAAGATCATTGCCAGAAGCGGCAAAATCACAAAAGAAGTCATTCCCGCAGATGAAGCGATGCAGGCTTTTGCCTACACTCATTTTATTCCTGCGGAAAATTTTGCTGTTGCCAAAAGCTGGAAATACAGCGGGGAAGGCAGATTTTTCTGGCGCGGCAAACTCCTTTCCCCGGGGAAAAATGTTCCCGTATATCCGCCTGTGACAAAAAAGAATAAGGAAAAAGTTACAGCAAAAGCGATAAAAAAGAACTCCGGCAAAAAAGGAAATAGAAGAAGTGCGGTCAAACGCCCGCCCCGTCCGGTGAAAGTACCGGTTAAATGGGTTCCCCCCGTATATGAGAAAGTGGACAAAGTTATTCTGAAAGCTGGCAGTTCTGCGGAATTGACTCTTTATGCCATTCTCTCCCCCCATGACATGAGTTATTCTGTTACGATGGAAAATCCCCCCAAAGGCGTAAGTATCGTCAAACAGGAAGTCATCTATACAGATAAGAATTATTCCAGTGAATTGTTGAAAATTACCCTGAAAGCTGATAAAAATGCGGCAAAAGGGGTATATAATTATCTCTTCAAAGTGAAAATGATGTTTGATGCTTCTCCTGATAAAAATGGAGATATTGTGCGGAAAGAAACGCTTGTACCTCTTCCCGTGCTGCGTATGGAGGTAAAATAATATGATCAAAAAAAGTTTTTTTCAGTCGGAAAAAGGGTGTGAGGAAGTATTTTTTGCCGGGGAAAGTATTGCGGCGGAAGATTTCCAAAAGGAGGCAGCCTTTCTTCTGCAGGAATATGAAAAAAGCCTTTCTGCCAATGGCTGCTCGGAAGAAAGTGAATTTCTTTTACGCTTCCATTTAAGCGACATTGCCAATCAGGGGCATTTTCTGCGGGATCTTCTCAAAGGGAGAAAATCATTTATAAGCATGGTGGGCCAGCCTCCCGCCTCCCATGCGCGCATAGCATTGGAAGCATGGCATATCAAAGGGATGAAAAAAGAAGTCCTTGCAGAAGGGGCGTATAAAGTAAATTGGAAAGACTACTGTGCCATCCTTTTCCGTCAGGAAAAAACTCTTTGCGGCAGTTATGAGCAGATGCAGGAGGAATTCACTTCTTTGCAAAAACTTCTGCAAAAAGAAAATGCCTGTGTGGAAAAAAATACTTTGCGTACCTGGATATACTGTAAAGATGTGGATAACAACTATGCAGGACTGGTAAAGGCAAGGAATGATTTTTTTGATACGGTTGGCTTGACAAAGGAGAACCATTTTATCACAAGTACCGGGATCGCCGGGGAGTGTGAAGATCCTTCCAGAGTTGTGCAGATGGATTCTTGCAGTTTTACAGGAATGGCCGATGCCCAGATACAACACCTTTACGCATTGGAAAATCTTTCCTCCACAGCCCTTTACGGCGTGCGTTTTGAAAGAGGGACAAAAATATCTTTCGGGGACAGAAACCATTACTATATTTCCGGAACAGCCAGCATTGATAAAGAAGGCAATGTTCTCTATTTATATGATGTGGAAAAGCAGACGGAAAGGATCATGGAAAATCTTTCTGCTCTTATGAAAGAGGGAGGCGGCTCTTTGCAGGATCTGAAACTTGCCACTGTCTATTTAAGAGATCCGGCAGATACCTTTATTGTGGAAAAAGTCATTCAAAAGCATTTTCCGGAATCCCTCCCTTATGTCATTCTGAAAGCCCCGGTCTGCCGCCCTGCGTGGCTGGTGGAAATCGAATGTATCGGAGTAAATCACGATCAGAAGAGTTTTCCGCCCCTTGCATAAAAAATGATGAAGTATTCTTTTTTTCAGAAAATATTCTGTACGGCTCTTTTTTTGTTTCTGCATCTCTTTCTCTGTGCCTGTGCAGGGGAATTGACAAGAACAGCCTTTACGGTGCAGCTTGATCACCTTGCGGAAGAACATGAAAATATAAAACTTGTTTTTTTTACAGATCTGCATTTGCGTAAAGAAACCATAAATGACCCCATTTTTGATGAACTTGTGGAAAAAGTCAATAAGGAAAATGCCCATTTCATCCTTATCGGCGGAGATCTTGTTGACCGGACAGTCAAAGATTACATGAGTGTCTATACCGGCAGGATCGTGGAATACCTGAAACGCTTCCGCAGTCAGGCGGGGATCATTCTTGTCGGGGGGAATCATGAAAATGTTGCCGGAAAAAATCTTCTTGCTGAAGAATTGAAAAAGAATTCTTTCATTTTTCTGGATGATGAATTTTATTTCCCCCTTATCGGAAAGAAAAAACTTTGCTTTTACGGTAAAAATGATCCCATCACTCCCAAACGGCAAAAAGGGAAAAAATTCATCCCTCCCCCATGGGAATATTATCATTTGCCAACAGAAAAACTTTTGAACAGAAAAAACTTCCTGCCGGCAAAAGCCCCGCTTATCGTGTTATCCCACCGTCCGGAATTATTTGATTTTCTTCCGGAAAAGGAAAATATATTTCTTCTTTCCGGCCATTATCACGGGGGGATCATCTTTCTGCCCTTTCTTCCGGAGGGCTATTTCCTTGCCCGGCAGCAGAAAAGGAAATATCCCAAACGCCCTCCCCTGAAATATGTGTATGGGAAATATACAGAAGGAAAGAAACTTCTTTATGTTTCTTCCGGCGTTTCCGGCGGGGATCACAGTGCATTGAGGATCAATGTACCGCGGGAATATGTGGTCATCACTCTTACAGGCAGAAGAGAGGGTGAAAAAAATGGAAAATAAGAAAGTTTTTCTGCCGGAAGAGCCGTTGATATTACAAAATGGAATGGTTTTTCCCTCACGGGTGATCATGTCCCCTATGGAGGGGATCATGAACAGTCCGTTGTTTTTCCGGACTGTATGTGAACTCTCCCTTGCGGACTTCTGGATGCCCCCCTTTCAGGGGATATCCCCTCACGCTGTTCCGTCGCCCGGGGCGTTGCGGAAAAAATACAGGATCTATCTGGAATCAGGTCTGCCGTTTTTCATCCAGTACCTCGGGCACGATCCGGCTGCGGCAGCAGAGGCTGTACGCAATGCGGCTGCCGCCGGGATAAAGGGAGTGAATTTCAACTTCGGCTGTCCAAGCAAAACGGTTTTGAAAAGTGCTTCAGGAGGGGCGGTATTGAAAGAGCCGCTTCTGATGGAAAAGATGCTTCTTGCGGCAAAAAATGCTGTACCGGGAATGACAGTAAGTATAAAAATGCGTATAGGGTACAGTTCTTTCAAAGAATGTAAAACGCTTCTGAATATCGTAAAAAATACCGGAGTGGACTTTGTGATCTGCCATGCAAGGACGGTGGAGGAAAAATATTCTTTCCTTTCAAAAGATGCCATTAAAGAAAGAATGGATATGGCTGTGGAAGAAGCGGGTAATATACCACTTTTCGGCAATGGGGATATTTGCGGTAAAGAAATGGCGGACTTATATTTTTCCTGCGGCTGTTCAGGAATAGGGATCGCCAGGGGATTGCTGAAAGATCCCTGGATATTGGAAAGATTGAAAAACAAAAGTTGTCCGGATGTGAGTGCGGGCAGAAAAAGATTTCTGGAAGTATATAAAAATTCTCTTTCCGGAAAAAAAGGAAAGGGAACTTATGCAGAATGTATCCGCCTTGCCTACGGGGAAGATTCGGAAGAGTTCCGCAATATGATCCGTGAAAACAGGAAAGGATAAATTTACCTTATCCCATTCCGGAAAACATCTTTTTGAACTTGAAAAAAACGAAAACAGTGTTATATTTTTACAGGTATGAACAATAAAATCTGTAAAGGTAATTTGTTATTGCAGCAGAAAAGGGTATATATGATCAAAAAAGAACTTACGATCCGTAATCACGCCGGGATCCATTGCAGACCGTCCAGTGCCATTATTGCAAAAGCAGGGGAATTTCCCGGGCATGAATTTGCATTGACCGGAGCCAAAGGCACATCCTCTCTTACCAGTATTCTGGATCTTCTTGCTCTGGGATTGCAGTGCGGGGAAAAAGTAACATTGTCTGTTTCCGGGGAAAAGGAAGAGGAAGCTGCCAACATCCTTGCAGAAGCCGTGGAATTTGAATACGATTTTAAATAAAATTTTCCTTGTTTTTCTACGCAACACCAACGCAGGGGGAAGGTGAAACATGAATATTATCATTGCGGGAGCCGGGGAACTTGGCAGACTTCTTGCTGCAAAATTAAGTAAATATGCCCACGACATCGTTCTTATTGATACAGATGCGGAAATCTTGCAGCATATCAATGAAAAACTGGATGTACGGGTTCAGGAAGGCTCCTGTCTGCAAGTAAAAGTATTGAAAGAAGCCGGAATAAAAAAGGCGGATGCGTTTCTTGCATTAAGCGGAAATGATGCCGTAAATCTCATGGGCTGCCGCCTTGCCTCAAAGTTCGGGGTGAAGAAAACCGTTTGCCGGTTGAACAGCAGAGATTGTTTTTCCGAACTGGATTCCATTACTGCGGATTCGCTGGGTATCTGGGCGGTAATTGAACCCAATGAAGAGTGCATCCGTAAAATTCTGGGTGTGCTGGACAGCCGGGTCATCATGGAAGAGATCCGTTTTTCCCATCCCGATGCCCTCATAAGCGTATGGGAAATGCGGAAAAATAATTTCCTTGCAGGTACCAGGATCAAAGATATCCCAGCCCCTCCGGGACTTCTTGAAACCATCCGTTTTGCCGCGATCGTCCGGGAGAAAACTCTCCTTGTTCCCCATGGGGATACCCTGCTTGTTCCGGGGGATAAGATCTATATAGCAGGACATCAGGATAATGTGCATAATTTCATAAAATGGGCGGCACCGGAAGAAAGCATCCCCTCCCGCGCAAGGATCCTTATTGCCGGGGGAACGGAAACAGCCGGAAGACTTGCCCTGCTCCTTGCGGGAAAAAATTATGATGTGCGTTTCATCCATAAAGACCGCCGTATCCAGGAAAAAATACTGGAGGAAGCCCCCGGCAATCTTCTTGCCATCAACGGTCTTTCCACAGATGAAGACACGCTGGAAGAAGCAGGAGTCCGGGATGCTTACGCCTTTATCAGTGCAGGAGAGGATGATGAAGACAATATCCTCGGCTGTCTCATAGCCAAACGGATGAATGTGGAAAAAACCATTGCCGTAACGTTCAAACCCGAATATATCCGGATCACCCCCACCATGGAGGAGATCAACTGTTCATTCAGTTCCACACTTGTTTCGGTCAATGCCATTTTACGATTGCTGGAAACAAGAACCATGCGGGTGGATGCCTTTCTGCAACTTTTCCATGCTACTCTCACGGAATTTGAGATCACGGCAAAATCCCCGTTGTGCGGAAAAAAACTTATGGAAACAACTCTTCCGCCCTCCCTGCTTCTTGCATTGCTTTTCCGAAAAGGGGAAGTCATGGTTCCGGAGGGAGCAAGTATTCTGGAAGAGGGGGATACGGTGGTAGCGATCACCACAGCCGCATGCGAAAAGGAATGTGAAAAACTTTTTCCGAAAAAATGATCCGGAAACTTTATAAATCAAGGAATTGGAATTTATGAACTGGAAGATCACATTTCATATTGTTTCCCTGCTTCTTTTACTGGAAGGAGCGGGGATCTCTTCCAGTGTCATTTTCGGCTTTTTCTGTAATGATCCTTTAAGAGAAAATATTTCTCTTGCCCTTTGCGGTTTCTTTACCATGTTCTGCGGTTTATGCGGCGCACTTCTTACCAAAGGGAAAGGCGGCAGACAACCCGGATTGCGGGAAGGATTTGCTTCTGTGGGACTAACATGGATCGTATGTACGCTTTTCGGCACATTACCCTATATATTCTGTACCGGATTATATTTTTCCGACGCTGTCTTTGAGGCGGCGTCCGGCATTACCACAACCGGGGCGACTGTTCTTGCCCCCGGGCTTCCTCTTATGGGCGGCAGACAACTTGTCAACGGGATAGAAAGTCTTTCCAGCGGGGTGCTTTTCTGGCGCAGTTTGAGACAATGGATCGGCGGAGGGGGGATCGTAGTATTTTCCCTTGCCATTCTGCCGTTTCTGGGTACAGGCAGTCAGGCTCTTTACAATGCTGAAGTGCCGGGAGTGAAAAATAATCATGATCAGTTTACCCCGAGAGTTGCGACAACTGCAAAGATCATGTTTGCCTTGTATATCATTCTCACGATTCTTCTCACTCTTCTTCTTTCTCTTGGTGGAATGGATATTTTTGATGCCGTCTGTCACGCCATGACCACAATGGCGACAGGGGGTTTTTCCACAAAAAATGCAAGTATCGCATTTTTCAACAGTATCTATATTGAAACGGTCATCACAATTTTCATGTTTCTTGCCGGATGCAATTTTATTCTTCTTTACCGGGTGTTACGGGGATTGCATATAAAGGAATATTTTTCAGAAGAGCATAAAGTTTTTACTTTTATTGTGCTTTTATCAACATGTGTTCTTACCATTTTGCTTGTTCACCAGAAGTATGTGCAGACCAATGCAGAAACCTTTCTCCCTCTTATTCCCGGAGCGATCCGCAAGACTCTTTTTCAGGTAGTTTCCATTATTACAACAACGGGTTTTGCCACAGATGACTATATGCTCTGGCCGCTTTCCAGCAGTATGCTCATACTTTTCCTGATGTTCAGCGGCGGGTGTGCCGGTTCCACTTCCGGAGGATTCAAAGTAGTAAGATTGCTGATCCTTGCAAAAAGTGTTGTTGCGGAACTGAAACGCTCCATTTATCCCCGGTCGGTACAGCTGGTGAAACTGGATAACAAGAAGATCGGAGAGGAAGCATGGCGCAATACCATAGGCTTTTCCATCATCTTTTTTGCCACACTTTTTTCCGTGGCATTGTTTCTGCCTTTCCTCTGCAAAATGGATTTTGCAACGGCACTTTTTTCCTCGGTCACAGCCATAAGCAATGTTGGACCCGGTTTCGGACAATGCGGTCCCAGTGGCAGTTTTGCCTGGATGAATCCGCCCTCAAAAATGCTGCTGGCATTGGAAATGATCGCCGGCAGATTGGAATTATATACGATTCTTATCCTCTTTATGCCTTCATTCTGGAAAAGGTAAATACAGGGCAAAAAAAACGGAAAAAATTTTTTTCTTTTCCGGAAGCATGAAAAATACTTACGAAAATAAGAATAAAGCCTTATTCTCTGCCTGCAACAAGAAAAAACAAGTTGAAAAAAGCATTTTCCAATGTAAATTATCTGCCTATAACGGCTTTTTTCTGTTTTTACACAAAAAAAGGGAACATTTCCACAGCAAACATGTCTCATTTGGGGGGAGCAAATATGGATTCAGTGGAACGGGAGTACGAAAAAGAACTCATACAGGAGTTCAAAGAAGGCAAACTGGAAAGGTTTGATGAACTGATCAGAAAATACACCCCTGTACTCTACCGCTTCGCCTGCGGACTGCTGGATAACAGGGATGATGCGGAAGAGGTGGTACAGGATGCGTTTATCCGGGCATACAAAGCCCTGCCGTCTTTCCGCGGAGATTCCTCTTTCAGTACATGGATACACCGTATTACCATGAACCTTGCCAGAAACAAGTTTCATTATAATAAATGCCGGGGCAAAAAGGAGAATATAAGTCTTGCGGATCTGGATACAAAGATAAATGAAACCGCATCCGGCAGAGTTCCGGAATATGAGTTGCCGGATCTTTCCACAGCACCGGATAGAGTCCTGGAAAATGCGGAGTTTGAAAAAAACCTATTGGAGGGGATGCGTCTTCTTCCGGAAAATCTCCGGGAGGCAATGATCCTGCGGCATGTGGACGATATGCCTTATGAAAAAATCGCGTCTGTTCTTGATTGCAAGATCGGGACTGTAAAATCCCGCCTTGCAAGAGGAAGAGAATTGTTGAAAGATTATCTTATCCGCACCGATCTACCTGTGGAACAAAGCGGAATAAATCAGCATAAACCATAAACGGAGAAAAAAAATGAACAGGCAGGGGAAGAATGATGAAATAAAGTTATCCGGCAATAAGGAGACAGGAGAAGAAGAAAAAATTTCTTATTTCTCTTCCTGTATTTCACCGGAATCTTTAAGTGCCTTTGCTGACAGGGAATATATGCTTACAGAAGAGGAACAAAAGCATCTTGCCAGTTGTACGCATTGCCGGAAAAGACTTTTTTTTCTGCAGAAAATGAACAATACTCTGCATACACTTTTACAGAAAGAGTGTCCGGCATCTCTCATTGATCTCATGTCGGAAAAAGTCCGTTACAGGATCAAAATGGAAGAAAAAAACACTCCGGGACAAAAGTTGCGTTTTTCACCGGGAAGAATGTTTATTCATGCTGCGGCAGCTCTTGTTCTTTTTTCTCTTATTGCATACTTGGTTATGGACAATCCCAATGAAAATATTCTTCCACTCCCGGAGGAAAAAATTTCCTCCATTCCGTCTGCCGGGAAACAGGAACAATCCCCCTCCTCCACGCCCTCCCCTTATTTCCAGTTGGCAAAAATGCCTTCTTCCAATGTGGATATCCGTAATTTAGCAGTTCTTTCCAGTTCTGCCGATCCGGTGGAGTTTCTTCAAAGTATGGATACAAGAAGAAAAGAAAAGGTTGTTTCCATTGAAAAAAATGTGAAGCAGATATGGCTTTATGACACAAAAAAACATCCCGTTTTTTCTGAAGAAATGGAAAAGAGCCTTATTGAAAGAGCCGGCAGGAAAAATGTAAAAAGAATTTCCGGAACAAACAGGAATGCTCCTGCATATACAGTAATTACAACAAAAAAAGGAGCGGTCCGTCTTGTCCGTTTTCTTGCGGAAAAAGGTTTCCGTCTGATTACGCCAATGCAACCTCAGCCGGAACAGAAATATTTCTTTGGAAAAGGAGATGAAAAAACTGTGATGGAATTACAATTTCTCCCCTCAAAAGATTAAATAATTTTTGATAAATATAAAGGACTCCCCAATGAAAAAAACTTCCCCTGCCCGCTTATTTTTTCCCGTTATACTGCTTTCTTTTCTTACATCCATAAGCATATATTCAGCGGAAAAACCAGTAAAAAAAGACCTTTCCTATCTCACAAAAATCACCCGACTGGGGCAGCAGAAAAGCGGTATTCTTTCCTTTCAGGATATGGAGACAACTTTTTCTTCCGGGATATTCACGAAAAACAACAAGGCTCTTTCTCTTCCTCCGGAAAGGAAACTTATTGGCTCCATCAATGTTTTTGTGATCTATAAAAACGGTAAATTATATCTTATTGATGCAGGGATGGGTCATCCCGGCGGTAAAACAGCATTTCTTCTGGAAAAACTGGATGTAAAGAAAGAAAAAGTACATGCCGTCCTCCTGACCCATGTGCATCCCGACCATATTGGCGGACTTGTTACTGGAGATAATAAAGCAGTTTTTCCCGGAGCAATCATCTATTTATCGAAAAATGAATATGACGCAGTTTCCTCTCCCAAATCCCCCATGTATCACGCCTTTGCCAGAGTAAAAAATGCATATGGAAACAGGATCACACCATTTACTGCCGGAGATAAAGTGGAAAATATTTTTCAATCCCGCTTTGCTCCCGGTCATACGCCGGGACATACTCTTTATCAGTATGGTAAAATCCTGTTTATCGGAGACCTGCTCCATTCTGCGCAATACCAGTTTGATGATCCGGAAATTTGTGCGTCTTTTGACATGAATAAAAAACTTGCCATCAAATACCGTAAAAAATTTCTTTCCTATGCTTCTGAAAATGATCTTCTTATCGCCGGAGCCCATATTCCTTTCCCCGGAACGGGAAAGGTACAGAAGAAAGAAAATAATAAAGGATATTCCTTTTCTTCCTGCAAAGAATAAAGGTTTCTTATGACAAAGTACTATATGCCACCATTTACAGAAAACCCCCTGCTTCTGCATTGCTGCTGCGGCCCTTGCGCTTCCTCCTGTATTGAACGACTTCTTACAGAAAAACGCTCTGTCATTCTCTTTTTTTCCAATTCCAATATCCTCACAAAAGAGGAATTTGATAAAAGGCTTGCCTGTGTAAAATTTCTTGCGGAAAAGTATTCTCTCCCCCTTGTGGTCGATCCCTACGATCACGACGGGTGGAAAAAACATGTTCAGAAAGTTGAAAATTATGACAAAGAACCGGAACGGGGAAAAAGATGCACATTGTGTTTTGAATATTCCCTGGAAAGAACAGCCCTGTATGCACAGCAAAAAGGGTTTTCTTTTTCAACTTCTTTAACGGTAAGTCCCCACAAAAATTCCCAACTTATTTTTTCCATCGGGCAAAAATATCCTTTCTTTGAATGTTGGGATTTCAAAAAAAAGGATGGATTTATCCGATCCATCCAATTATCCGGAGAATATGGTTTTTACCGGCAGGATTTCTGCGGGTGTGAATTTTCCTTTACAGCAAGATATGCTCCTGCAACTCCCGGAGCAGAAGAGGAGTAAATATTTCCGGAGTACGGGTAAGTTTTTCCCGCAATTCCGGCAAAGAAAAGAACTGCAAATCCTCCACTTCCTCCTCCTGCATTGTAAAAGGCCCTGCGTGGGTAAGGCGGCAGCAGGTAATATTTTCCGATTCAAAATCATTTCTTACTTTGATCGCATAAAACGGGATAAGGTCTTCTCCCTTTTCAAGAGTGATTCCGATCTCCTCTTCCAACTCTCTTTTCATTGCTTCAAAAATCTCTTCCCCGCTGGAAACATGTCCCCCCACAGCGGCATCCCATTTGCCACCCTGTACTTTTTTATTCCGGGAGCGTTTCTGCAAAAGCAGACGCCCATCCGGATGAAAAACCATGATGCGTACCGCCCTGTGAATGAGTGCGGGATTCCCGTGACACTCATCCCTGCCTGCCCGGCCGATGATCCGGGAGTCATCTTCTGTGACAAGATCAAAATATTCCATATCAATCCTCTTTTTTCTTCCGTGACCTTTTACCGGAAGCCGGGCGGGAGGGAGTATTGGGCACAGACTTGATTTCCGGAAGAGAGGACGAAATTTTTTCCTCTTTTTCAGGAAAAATGGGGAAAAAGACGATTTTTCCATTTTCCACATCCGCCACAACTTTTTCTGCACCGCGGAATTTTCCTTCAAGAATATTTTCTGCAAGAGGATCTTCCAGCAGATTTTCCACGGCTCTGCGCAAGGGACGCGCGCCATATTCTGCCTGATACCCCTTTTCAATAAGAATATCAAAAATACTCTGTTTGCAGATAAATTCCAATCCCTGTTCTTTCATTCTTGCCGCCAGGCGGGTTGTTTCAATGGAAACGATCTCTTCCAGGTCTTTCCGGGAAAGAGTTTTGAATACAACAAGGGAATCCACTCTGTTAAGAAATTCCGGTTTGAAGTTCTTTTTCACCAATTCCATGATCCTGCCGGAACCTTCATCCTCTCTGTTCTTATCCTCCATACCGAAGCCCAGACGGGGATTTCTGGAAAGGGTTTCCGCACCCAGGTTACTGGTCATGATAATGACGGAATTACGGAAATCAATGCGTCTTCCCAGAGAATCTGTGATACGGCCCTCATCAAGGATCTGCAAAAAGATCTGCATCACATCAGGATGCGCCTTTTCGATCTCATCAAAAAGGATCACACTGTAGGGGTGTCTGCGTACTTTTTCCGTAAGTTCGCCACCTTCTCCATATCCCACATAACCGGGAGGCGACCCAACAAGTCTGCTCACATTGAATTTTTCCATATATTCCGACATATTCACCTGGATCAGCGCTTCGGATGAACCGAACATAAATTCCGCCAGTGCCTTTGCCAGAAGAGTTTTGCCGACACCGGTGGGCCCCAGGAAGATAAAAGAACCGATGGGGTGGGCGGGATCCCGCAGATCTGCACGGGAACGGCGCAATGCCCCGGATATGGCAGCAATGGCATCTTTCTGCCCGATAACGGTGCGTGAAAGTTCCTCTTCCATACGGAGGAGCCGTTTCGTCTCCCCCTCCCTCATCTGATATACCGGTACGCCGGAAAGGGAGGCGACTACTTCCGTAATATCATCCACATCTACAATGGGTCTCTGTTCCTCCCGTGTTTTTTTCCACTCTTTTTCCAGTTCTTCCAGTTGTGAAGCCAAATCCCGTTCCCTGTTGCGAATCTGGGCAGCTTCCTCATAATGCTGTTCGGCGATGGCTTTTTCTTTCTCTGCCGAAAGTTTTTTCAGTTTTTCCTTTATGGAAGCGGTATCCGGGCCTTTCAGGGTGGAAGCGATACGGCTGCGGGAACCGGCTTCATCCATGATATCAATGGCTTTATCCGGAAGGAATCTGCCGCTGATATACCGGTCGGAAAGTTTTACAGAAGCAACGAGGGCTTCTCTTGTAAACTGTACGCCATGATGTTTTTCATATACCGGACAGATCCCTTCAAGGATCTTCACCGCATCTTCCACAGAGGGCGGCTCCACCATCACCGATTGGAAACGCCGTTCCAATGCAGCATCTTTTTCGATCCCTTTACGGTATTCGTCCAGAGTGGTAGCCCCGACACATTGCAATTCCCCGCGGGACAATGCCGGTTTAATAATATTGGCAGCATCCATACTGCCGCTGGCGTTACCCGCCCCTACAATGGTATGCAATTCATCAATAAATAAAATGACTTTGCCGGAATTTCTCACCTCATCTATCACAGCTTTGATCCGCTCTTCAAACTGTCCCCGATACTGCGTACCCGCTACCATCAGGGGAAGATCAAGGGCAAAAATCTTTTTATCTGCAAGGATTTCCGGCACATTGCCGGAAGCAATCTCCTGCGCAAGTCCTTCAAGGATGGCTGTTTTCCCTACCCCCGCCTCGCCGATAAGAACCGGATTGTTTTTCGTTCTCCGGCAGAGAATCTGGATAACTCTGGCTATTTCCCGGCTTCTTCCTATCACAGGATCAAGTTTTCCCTCCGCAGCGGCGGCAGTCAAATCTCTGCCGTAAGTGGACAATATATCAAAACTGCCCCCTTTACTGCGATGGGGGGAAGAAATTTCCTCATCACCGGGAAAGAAAAAATCTTCTTCCAGATCATCCTGCTCATCCTCCACTTCCCCTTCTCCCGGCACAAAATCCGGGTCAAGTTCCCGCAGAACAAGTTCTTTGATTTTTTCCGGATCCACATTCATATTACGCAGGACTTTGGAGGCGGTATTCTTTCCCTCCCGGAGCAAAGCTATGAGAAGATGCTCCGTTCCGATGAAATTATAATTCATGGAATGGGCTTCAGAAGCGGAATCCATCAATATGGAATGAAGAACCGGAGTGACGGGCAGATTGCCGGTAAGTTTGGTCTCTCCGCCCTTTCCGGTAAGTTTTTCCACTTCCATACGCAGTTTATCCAGATTCACTCCGCACATTTTCAGGACACTTACGGCGATCCCCTCATTCAAAGCAACGATCCCCAAAAGAAGATGCTCCGGCCCGATATAGTCATGGTTGAAATGTTCCGCTTCTTTTTTTGCAAGCAGCAGAACCTGTCTTGCCCGCGGGGTAAGTAACTTGTAAAATTCTTCTTCTGTCATATTTTCTCCTCATTGGCTCCATCTTCATTCTGCCGGAATACATATTTCCGAAAACTGCTCATCAGAAAAAAAACGGACACCCGTTATTATAGCACGGATGTCCGCAAATTGCAAATGTATGTGAAAAAAACTTAACGGTTCACAAAGAGAGATTTGTATTTTCCGTAAACTTCTTTCAGATTGGCAGGGGTGACAAGCACATAACGGATATCAAAAGCTTTGTCGAGATCAGAGGGAGCTTTTGTATCGGGGTCGATGGCTTTGTCATCATGTTTGGAAAGAGTTGCGGCAACAACTTTGCCTTTCTGGATGTAGGCACCGAATTCTCCGGCTTCGCTGGCAAGGAGGGCTACTTTAGCTTTTCCGCCTTTGAGTACGGTAAATTTCTGTACTTCTCTGATATCCTGGGGCATCTGGCTGCAAATAACAAAGATGTCCGCATTGGCATATTTGGAGAAAATGCTGTTGTATTTCTTTGCGTCGATCTGCATTTCGATGGGTTCGGGATTGTTGACATCCACAGCAAGCACTTCTGTTGCAAGGATATTCACGCCGGCAAGACCTTCAATAAGAGCATCATAGGAGGTTTTGGCAATTTCTTCTTTGTCATAACCGGCATTGACGATGATGACAGCATTTTTTCCTGCAAAAGCTTTTTTCACTTCTGCAGCAACTTTTGCATAACGGGAAGAAGCAAATCTTGCTTCATTGGCGATAAGAGATCTCTGTTCGCCATCACCAAAGTTGTTGTAAAGGAAAATACCGGCACCGATCAGAATAAAGATCAGACACACAACGGCAAGTCCCTGGGCAGCCGGATTGGTTTTCTGTTTCTTTTTACAAATTACGATTCCCACGAATCCGGCGATCATCAAAGCAAGACCGATCCAAAACATTGACATTCCTCCATTTTTTAGTTTTTTGTCTTTTGGGTTTCTTGTTGCATTGTTTTTTCTCAAAAAAATATTCCTGTAAGAACATTTTAACTGAAATATAACATTATTCATTCACTTTTCAACAGAAAAAAAACATTTTTTTCAAAAAAAACACAATTTTTTCTGTAAATGTTACGTTTTATGCAATATTGCTATAATTTTATGCGGTTCTTCCCATCATTCCATTCTGTTCAAGAATCTTTTACAGAAGCACTTTCATAATCCTTTCTTACGGCTTGTCTGTACCCGGCATCCGTAAGAAACTGCAAACAAATCTGCGCCATGACCGCGGAAGCCCGTAATGCCTGATCCAATGCAAACGGGGTATTACATGCTTCACGCATCTCCGCAGAATGACCTGCCGCAGGGGAAGTTGTCGCGGCAAAATAGAAATGTACTCCGGGCTTCTGCCGGGAGAAATCCCCGAAATCGGAAGAGCCTTTCCCCGGTACGGAAGGTCTCAAAGGCTCCATATCCAACAGGGAAGCATATTCATAAAAGGATTCATTCATCACTTTATTGGGAAGTCTCCCTTTATAGGGGATATTGAACAATTTGACTTCCGCTTTTGCGTCCGTCATCAATTCTGCCCCACGCACCATATTCAGAAATCTTTCATCCAGTTTCCTCATCCATTTCTGTTCCAGCGAACGCAGGAAAAACCGGCAGGAGGCCTTTTCCGGAATAATATTGGGGGCATCCCCCCCGTCCATGACGATCCCGTGTACCCGGCAGCAATCGGGCATCTGCTGACGGAAAGAGTTTACGGCATTGAATAAAAGCATCACGGCATCAAGGGCATTGATCCCCAGTTCAGGCGAGCCTGCGGCATGAGCGGCTTTTCCATGAAAAGTCACATCATATCTGGTAATTGCCGTGGAACCGGCATCCTGGATACATCTTGCGCTGGGGTGGGTCATAATGACCATATCCACATCGTCCAGACAGTTTTTTTCCAACATTTTTACTTTTCCGCCGTAAGACTCTTCCGCAGGTGTCCCGAAAAGTACAACTTTTCCCGCAATATTCTCTTTTTTCATTACTTCCCGCAATGCGTAAAAAGCGGCGAGTGCAGCCGTACAGATAAGATTGTGTCCGCACCCGTGTCCAAGTCCCGGCAGCGCATCATATTCCGAACAGATCCCCACCGTCGGCCCGCCTTCCCCGTTGGTAAATTCCGCACGGTATGCTGTTTCCAGACCGCAATAAGGGTTGACCGGCAAAGCAAATTGCAGTTTTTCAAGCACTTCAAACTGTTTTTTACAGGCGAAAAACTCCTGATAAGCCAATTCCGGATTTTCCCAGATGGAGCGGGCAAGATCCGAAAAAAGTTCCTTTTTTTCCAGAATAAGGGTATAAAGACCTTTTACATCCTCTTTCATATATACCTCCGTTATTTACCGGCAGATCAATGCACCCGCCACTGCAGATCCCAGAATAAGCCATGTTGTGGATATTTTTGTTTTTTTCAGTAATAAGATGGTAACGATACAGATAAGCAAACCGGGGAAAGAAAAGTGCAGATCAGCCGGGAAAAGATTTTTCCCGGTACAAAGAAATTTTACAGTCTGCACCAATGGTACTTCCGGTGTCAGAACAGACATCCCCAGAAAAAGTACAACAGCATAAAAAACAAGAGCCAGAGCCGCCGGGCGTATTCCGGTAAGAAGTGCCTTTACAGGAAAGGAGTCTTTCCACTTCGTTACATAATATGACGCTCCGGAAGCAAGGATCATGGAGGTGGTGATCACTCCGAGGGAAGCAAGAACCGCACCGGCAACCCCATGTTGTGTAAAGCCGATGAAAGTAGCAGCATTGATCCCCACCGGTCCGGGGGTCAGCTGGGCGATGGAGATCAGATTGCCGAAAGCCTCCTGAGAGATCAAACCTCTCTGATTGATAAAGTCGTCGATCATAAGGGGGATCAGAACATAGCCGCCGCCGAAACAGAGAAATCCATATTTCAGAAAAAGAAAATAAAGAGCGGAAAGACTCATTTTATTTTTCCTCCCCTCTGTCTTTTTTCATGCGGACAACAAGAAACCATGAATAGAGAAAACCAACAGGAATGGAAGATAAAATCACATAAGCAGCGTTTACTTTGAAAAAAAGCATCACAATCAGATATATGGCAAAAGCAAGTCCCTCATATACCCCCTTAACCGTTTTGGAAAAAAGTTTTAAAGCGGTAACGATGATCAAACCAGTGATACACGCTTTCACACCCGCGAAAGCCCCCAGTACATAAGGATTTTCCGCTTTCAGGCCGGGAAAAAATGCCGCAATAAGCGTTATAACCGTTACAGAGGGGAGAATAACACCGATCACGGAAGCGATCACCCCCGGATAACCGGCAACTTTCATTCCCACAAATGCGGCGGCATTTCCGGCAATGATCCCCGGAACAGTCTGCACAAGTGCCGCCATATCCAGAAGATCTTCCGAAGAAAGAAGTTTATACTTTCTGGAAAAAGTTTCTTCCACCACAGGCAGGATCGCCAAACCTCCGCCAACCACCAATGCGGCTATTTTTGCAAAGGTGAAAAAAAGAAGGAATAATTTTTTCCATAAGGGAAGGACCGTACAAAATGTCTCCTTCTCTCCATCCATTTTTTCAGTTTCCATTTCTTTATTTTCCACTTTTCAGTTTATCTGCTTCCTTTTTCTTCAAAAAAAGAAGAAAAAAAATCCGGAAGAAAAGATTTACTCTTCCGGAAAACTCCTTTTTACGCTCTTCTGCCGCCGCGATCCCCGGTAAGGATACCGCGTTTGGAAGATTTCACAAAATCAAGAAATTCCACTACTTCCGGAAAAAGAGGTACTTGTTCCTCAACTTTGGAAACAGCGTTGGATACAT
This sequence comes from Lentisphaeria bacterium, assembly GCA_017629515.1. GTDB lineage: Bacteria > Verrucomicrobiota > Lentisphaeria > Victivallales > UBA1829 > RGIG5327. The sequence continues at coordinate 33,062 of JAGBXB010000012.1, forward strand.
TCAATCCCTGCCGGAAAAAGATGTCATAAACATCCTTGATCGCCCTGATACATTCCGCAGAAAAACCATTTCTGCGCATCCCCACGATATTAAAGCCTCTCACACCGCCATTACGCCCGTCCCCGATCATAAAAGGGGGAAGATCCACACTGATCTGGGAGCCGCCGCTCAATACAGCCATTCTGCCCATCCGGCAGAACTGATGTATGCCGGCGAAACCGGAAATAAGTGCATTATCCCCGATCTCACAATGTCCGGCAATTCCGCTGAAAGCCACCATGATCACATGATCGCCAACATGACAGTTATGAGCGATATGGGCGTTTGCCATAAAAAATCCGTTATTGCCGATCTTTGTCACGCTTCCGGGTTTCGTTCCCCTGTTTACCGTACACCCTTCCCGGAAACGGTTGTTATTGCCGATTTCGGTATAAGATATCTGATTTCTGTCATAAGAATAATCCTGGGGATCAGTCCCGACAGAAGCGAAAGGGTAAATCTCATTGCCGGTACCCATTTTCGTATAAGCACCGATACGGCACTGACCGTGCAGTTTACAATTTTCGCCGATTTCCACATTATTTTCGATGATCGTATAAGGACCGATTTCCACATCATCTGCGATTACGGCAGACGGATCAATGATCGCTGTAGGATGTATCTTTGCCATAAAAAAACTCTCTCCCCCCGGAAAATCCGTTTAACACACAGGAAACAAACTACTGTATATCTGTTTTTTTGAACTTATCTTTTAAAAAGTAAAATGCGGGGAAATTTTCACCCCGCACTTATTGTCATTTCTTTTTGGAAGCTGCTTTGATAGCTGCCAGAGCTTTTTCTTTCTGGCGTTCCACATAGCGTTTATGACGGGCGCGTTTCTGCAGTTTATTGTACTGTTTTCCCATTTGAATACTCCTTTATTTTTTTGTTACGGTAAATATTGACTATAAAAATAACACTTTTTTCAGAAATTTCAAGGTATAATTCCCGCTTTTTCAAAAAAAATGCAATATCCTGCCATAATATATTGCATTTGCCGACGGAAAGGAATATATTATTGTGTCAAAATTTACAGGTATAATATGTCAGACACATTCAAAAAAATATGCAGACTTGCCGGAAACGCGATCAAAGATCACAATATGATCAGAGAGGGCGATCATATTCTGGTGGCATTGAGCGGCGGAAAGGACAGTAATGTACTGCTGAAAGTCCTGCACCATCTTCAATGTGCCGCACCGGTATCTTTTACTCTTTCCGGAGCTACCTTCGACCCCATGTTTGAAGGATTTTCTGCAGATACAACAGGAAATTTCTGCAAAAGTCTGGGAATAGATCATCACATGATCCGCTTTGACATCGCCTCTCTCCTGGAAGAAAAAAATCTTGCGGAAAAACCCTGTATGCTCTGTTCAAGGATGCGCCGGGGAAATCTCTATTCCCTTGCAAGGAAAATAGGAGCAAACAAACTTTCCCTCGGTCAGCATCTGGATGATATATGTATATCGTTCCTTATGAGTCTCTGCCGGGGCAATGGTTTGAGCACCATGGGCCCCAATGTACCGGCACAGTCAGGCGATCTGCGGGTGATCCGTCCACTCTGTTATGTTCCGGAATCTCTCATTGCAGAATATGCCGCAACGCTGGAACTGCCTCCGGCCGGGGAATGTAAATATAAAGAACTTCTCCAACAGGAGGGAGACAGACCCTATTTTGCAAGACTTCTGGAAAGCATGGCAGAGCGTATTCCCGATTTACGCAGCAACATGCTCCGCAGTCTTTCCAATGTGCAGGCCCCTTTCCTGCTGGATAAAAAATATACGGATACGGAAGAAAAATAATATGGAAGCAGAGGAGTTTCCACTGTTCCCATTCCCCTCCGGCAAGAGAAAAATTTGCAGTTGAATTTGACTTTCAGCCAACAGTATTGTATAGTAATAGAGGATTTTAACGGGGGGATCATTCAAAATGTCTTATTGGATACCATTCAAGAAAAAAGAAAAAGAGCCGACTTTTCCATCCATGCTTTCACTGGATACCATGTTCCGGCTTCATGAGATCGCAGAATCTCTTGCCATGGAAGAATCTTTCACACCTCCCCCGGCAGGAAGCATCGGTTTTTTCTGCGGCTGCGAAAAAAATGAAGATGTAAAAAAGATGCTGCCTTTTGACCCGCCGGATGTCATCCGTATGAAAAAAGAGGATTTTCCCGATCTGCAGGTAACAGCAAAAGCCCTTTCCGAAACAGCCTTTGTCCAGGGGATAGTTGAGACAAAAGAGTCTTTACAGGAAGAAGCGTATACCTTTATCAATACTCTTTATTTACTTTCCGTTACGGTAACGGGGATGCTTTATCCCACACCACTATCCACCTGCGTTCTGGCAACTCTTCCCGGAAGTCCCTACGGCAATTATGTATTGAAGGACGCGCCAAAAAATCCCCGTCAAAAAATTACCATCCATTGATATTCATTTTTTCAATGAGAGAGTTTTTCCCGGGGCAAGTTCCGTAAGAAAGCCATCTACTGCCATGAAAAGAGTGATGGAGGAAGGATTTTTCACCATGGAACGATCTTCCGACCAAATCAGGCAACGGCTCGCAAGCACATATTCACAAATCTCTTTATTTGTCGCATACCAGATATATTTTTCTTTTCCGGAAAGTTTGCAACAGAATTCATCCATCATATCAAAAGCATTATCCCGGACAAGTTCTGAAACATGTCCCCATACAGTAAATGCTTTCAAATCCCCCTCTTCACTTTCCTGCAAAAAGCGATCAGCAAGGGCAAGGATCCCCATGTTATGGTGACAGGTCTGTTCCCAGATGAAAAAATCTTCCGGAAGATCAAAGTTTGCCGTTGATGCCGCCCCCCTTGCATAAATATACCGGTTTGCCGCAAGAAGTTCACGGGCATAAGTTGCCGCTCCGGAATATGTACCGTTGGAATAGGCGTGTCCGCATAAAATATCATTGAGAAAAGATTCCAGAATGAGTCTGTCCATATAAAGACAGGTGGCGACATGGGAAGGAGTATGAGCGGCAAAGGAGTGGTGATATAATCCGTGACCAGCCACTTCATGACCGGCATATATCTTTATATCCCATTCCTCGCCGAAAACTTTCATGGAATCCAATACTCCGGCGGAATTCAGATTGAAAGTTCCTTTCATTCCGTACTTATCCAGTATCCGGATAAGGTCTTTATCCTGTTTATTCCCGTCATCGTAACTGAATGAAAGTGCCTTGCGGCAACCGCCGGGGAAAAAGAGAGTTCCATCGGAAAATTTTTCCACATTTCTATTTGAAAAAAGCTTTTTCTCTTTTTTTCTTACCTCAAAATCCCATTTTTCCTCCGGAGAAAGGCTGGTGGAAGCGCAGGACTCTCCTTGAAGATTTTTCCTCCGTATGAATAATTTTTCTCCGGGGGCAAGGAGAAGTTCCTTCCCGTTGACGATAAGATAAAGATCTTCCGCAGAAATATTTTCAGCTACAGTACTATCCACACTTACCCGGAGACTCTTTAAGGAAAGCATATATTCACAGATTCTTTCATCATCCAGACAAACTATTGCCGCTTCTTTCAATCTTTCCAGAAGCGGCAGCACCTTTTCAAACCATATTTCTTCCGTAAGATTTTCATCCAGCAATATGGAAAAGCAGCCGAAAACGCCGCCATAAGGATCACTTTTGCAGAAGTTTTCCAGTTGTTCACTGTTATACTCCCCGTTGATTGCAGAATTTTGCTGTGCATAAGGCTCTGTTGAAATGCGGGCGGCAGAAGAAAAGCCGTTATTTACGGCATACAGGAATGAATGTTCTTCCAATAATCGTTTTTCTTTTTTTCCGGGCCGGGCAGAAAGGAAAACACCTCTGGACAATCCGTTTTTGAGTGTTTCAAAGGATTTTTTTATTCCGGATAAATTCCATTCTTCACAGTTTCCGGAGGAAAGAAAAGGCTCAAAAATAAAGTTTTTACGGTATTTTTCCTCATTGGCGATCACGGCAAAATCTTCCCGGGAGAGGAAACAACCCACCGACAGAGAATTTTTCACCGCATACGCATAAACATATTCGGGGATCCCTTTTTTCCCCGGCAGCATCCGCAAAGTAAAACAACGCTTTTTCCATTCCGGCAGAGCAAACAAGATCTCGGATTGAAACAAATTACGCAAACTGTTATTGCGATTCCACAAGGTCATACGATCCATACTTTCCTCCTTTATTCTGTCCGGACAAAAAAAATCCGCTTCATTACGAAAATGAAACGGATAAAAAAAACAAAGTGGTGCACCCGGTAGGACTCGAACCTGCAACCTTCTGGTCCGTAGCCAGATGCTCTATCCAATTGAGCTACGGGTGCATCTTATTGACCGGAGAAGCTCTCTCAATCAACTCGATGCCTTTAATATACACCGCAACAGATAAAAGTCAAATGAAAATCTGAAAAAAAAAGCATTTTTTTATTCTTTTTCTCCGGTTGTCTGTTGTAAAAGGAAAAAAAACATAAAAAAACATATATTCTGCTTGCTAATCGGCAAAAGGATATTATAATAAAAGAAAGAATTAAAAAAGAAAACATCTTTCATCTTTAAATAACACAAAGGATCAAACATGAAAATTGATGTGGGAACAGCGTATTATCCGGAAGTATGGACTCCGGAAGAGATCAGAGAAGACGCTTTGAGAATGAAGAAAATCGGTGTGACCTCCATCCGTATCGGCGAATTTGCATGGAGTCACATGGAACCCACCGAAGGAAATTTCACCTTTGACTGGCTTATTGATGCCATTAATCTTTTCGGTAAGGAAGGGATCAATACCATTTTGTGTACCCCCTCATCCGCCGCCCCCGCCTGGATGTGCAGAGAATATCCCCAGGTATTGAGGGTCAACCGGGATCAGATCACCAAAGCATGGTTCGGGGTGAGAGACCATACATGCTATACCAGTCAGATCTACCGGGATTTCTGCAACCGTATAGCAAGAAAAATGGCGGAAGCTGTAAAAGATAATCCCTATGTGGTGGGCTGGCAGATCGACAATGAACCCGGCTGTTCCCGTTTTCCGGATTGTTTCTGTCCGGAATGTCAGGCAAAATTCCGTAAATTTGTAAAAGACAGATATAAAACCATTGAAGAAGTCAACAGGGTATGGGGAACCACATTCTGGAGCGGGGAATTTTCCTCTTTCAATGAGATCGAACTGGAAAACCGCTGGGAAAATATGGCTTCTTCCCGTACGCTGGATTCCCGCAGATTCCGTTCAAGAGAACAGGCGGACTTCATTCTTTTACAGGCCAGGGAGATCAAAAAAGTCATTCCGACAGCCAAAATCGGTACAAACAACTATGTTTTGAGCGATCGTTACCAGGTCTTTGATGAACTGGATTTCACAGGCAACGATTTGTATCCCCGTTATACAAAAGACTATGAGTTTCAGAGATTCTGCACAGATCTTTACCGCGGTCTGAAAGTCGGAGTAAAACCCTGGATGCTGGAAACCAATACCGCTCCCGACTGGCCCAGACATGATCTTACGGAAATGTATTACTGGTTTTTCATCGGACACGGCTACGATCACATTTTCTATTTCAACTGGAACAACCACCCCGGCGGAAACGAGAAAGAACATCTTACCATTATCTGCCCCACAGGTGTTCCCGGGGAAAAATATGAGGAACTCGGCAAAATGATTGCCGAAGCCAATGCTCTTGACGGAGATAAGGAGCTGCCTCTTCCTGAAACGGATGCCGCCTTGGTCAATGATTACGATCAGAGCTGGATTTATGCATTGGGAAGAGTTAACAGATTCACCTTCCATGAAGAGTGGCTTTCCGCCAATCACAATGCCATGCTCAATGCCTCCATGACTTCCGAGATCGTTTCCTCTGAAGTGGATTATTCCCGCTATAAACTTCTTGTTCTCCCCATGTATCCCTATATGCCGGAATCTTATGCGGCAAAACTGGAAAAATATGTGGAAAACGGCGGAGTACTGCTGATGAACGGCAGGATCGGCATGTTTGACAACTGGGCAAAAAATATCAAAGTGGAAGGCCCGGAACATCTTACAAAACTTGCAGGACTCAAAGTAGCCGAAAATATGCCTGTATGGGATACCTACAATATTCCTGTCTATGAGGGAAAAGGAGCCGACGGCGAACAGTGTGTTGTTTCCGGCACATTCAACGGCAAAACCTCCGAAGGTACTTTCGGATTCTGGACTGGAACCATTGTACCCGATGCCGATACGGAAATATTGATGACATTCACGAATTCCGTACTGAAAGGCCGCCCCTTCCTCACCTGTCATAAATTTGGAAAAGGGTATGTACTTTACTATGTGGCAGATTCTGTCAATAAAGAACTCCTGCAGGATATCATCAATTATGCCGGAAAACTTGCCGGAATAAAGAATAACGATCTTCCTGCAAACGTGGATGCAAGCTGCCGCGGTGATCTCCTGTTCCTGACCAACTTCAATGCTTCAACAGTCACATTCCCCTCTGCATGGGAGGGGGAAAATGTAATGGGAGAAGCCTTGAAAGATGGCGTCATCACTCTTGGAGGGTATCAGAATGCCATTATAAGGATCAAAAAATAATCTGCCTTTATTATAAAAACCCTGCCGTACTTTTTTGAAGCTGCGGCAGGGTTGTTTTTTTTCAGGCGACGGGGATAATAAACTTGTCCAGCAAGAGTTTATCTGTTGAAAACAATGGCAAGGAGAGAAAAAATAATTGTCAGATACCAGGAAAATGTGCGCTTTTCTTTCATAAAAAAAGTGGACAGCAACCCGGCTGTAAGAATGGATGAAGCATTACTCAATGCAAAAAAGACCACCGCCGGAGCGCGGGGTACAACGATCAATGCCAGAATAAATGAACACAACGCGCATACGGTCACGATCCCACCGCCGATCCAGGCATATTTATTGATCTGCCAGGAATGGGAAAGGGTCAGGTCAAGAGAAGACCCCAATCCAATAAAAATGTAGGTAAAACACATAATAAGATTGCCATTAATGGCAAGCAGAGTACCGTTACCGCCCGCAGGAATGGTAACTGCCGCATACTTCAACCCCACATTCAGAATACTGATACATACCAGAATGGCAATGAGCAATCCACCGTAGAGCAAACGACCTTTCAAAGATTCCGTTTTCTTTCCGCCGGAAGTATTGCACGCTGCCGCAAGAATGGCACAAATGGTAAAGAAAAGGGCAAAATTCTGCCAGAAAGAAAGTTTTTCTCCAAGAAAGAGCCGGGAATAAAGAATCACGGGAATAAAGTTCAATGACTGGGCGCACCAGGCAGGAGAAAGAGGGCCGAGTTTCAAGGCAACACGAAGCAACCGGATCCCCAGATACTGGGTAAGCCCGAAAACAGCCCCGCCGAGAACAGTGAAAAGAGTAAGATTCTGCCACTCATTCCACCCCAGCAAACCGAAAATAACTGTCCCGAAAACGGAAAGAAAAGCTGCTGCCTGGATGGGATATACATTTCCCATTCCCCCGATCTTATATCCGATACCGCATCCGCCGGTCAATGCCCCGGCAAGAATACTTAAAATTGCGTTCATTTTTCATCCTTGTTTTTCTGTGATTAAAAAGTGAGCAATTAATATACAACAGGATAAAAAAATATCAAATTTCAAGCGAATAAATATGCTTTATTTTTGTTCTTCTTTCTTCAATCGTTCCAGATCAGAAGCGTAACGGGTAAGACCGGGATCCAGCCGGACAATATTTTCCAATGCTTCCCGCAGGAGTTTTTTATCATTGGTCAACTGGGCTTTCAACGCCATTGCTGTATAATACCCCATAAACCTCTTATTGTATTTATCGCAGATCATAAAAAATTCATCCAGAAAAAACAATGCATCTTCCCTCATTGCGTTTGCCGCCGCAGTTAAAGCCATATTCCGGTAGAGATAGATATAGTAAGGATGCTCAAATTTCAGTATGAAGAGAGGCAATTTCCTGTTAAGCAGCTTTTTGATCTCCCGGTAATACGGCAATGCAGAAGTATAATCATTTTCCATCACTAAACAATGCAGAGCAAGGAAATTGGCAAATCTGTAAATGGCTTTCCCCTGTTCCCCCTGATATTTTTCCCAATCCCGGAATGCCCGTTTGCTGATCTCTCCAAGCATACGGGTATCTCCGCTGACAACAGCAGAATGTGCCCCGGTACTGTATAATTTCACATTGGAAGGCACGGGATCATTCAATGCTATGGAAAAAAGTTCTGCCGTATTTTTCCAGTAGGGCAGATAACAATAACTCTGAATAAAAAATATGCCGCAAATAAGCAATAATCCCACACGCATCATATCGTTCATTTGCAATTTTATGCGTAAAGATCTTTCACAAAGCAGCATGAAAAATCCGCAAACAGCCATGGAAACAAGATAATTATACCGGTCACAGTAATCAAAATTTGTGTAATTGAGCATACCCAGAACAGGAACCATCAATCCACCGATGATCAAAAACCATCCGGCAATCTTTTTCCAGTTCAAGCCGACTTTCCAGCCCCAGAACGCAAAAATACCCATCATCAGCCCACCGCAGAGAAAAACTTTCCAGTAATAATACCATTTCTGCAAAAGAGGCGGATAAATGGGATGAGTTTGGGGAAAAAGACTGGTAAGAGGATACCAGAAAAGATTATGAACAGGGATAAGAAGATTCCGTTCCACTCCTCCGGGAAAATTCCTTGCCGTGATAACATAGGAAACAACAAGGATGATCCCGCAGGAAACGAGGGGAAGCAGCAGGAGTTTCAGATATTCTTTCATTGTATGGCGTTTTCCCCATGCACAAATAAGAAAAACTGTCATCACACCGGGCAGAGGAACGGTGGAAGGTTTGGTCAGCAGAGCCAGTACTGCAAAAACAGTGGAAAAAACCGGAAGTGTTTTCTTTTCCGTATTCCGCATAAAAAGATAGAAAGAAAGAACAGCAAACGCTCCGCTCAATACATCTTTGCGTTCCGTTATCCAGATCACGGATTCCACTTTCTGGGGATTGAGTGCCCACAGCAGGCATCCGGCAAAGGCAAGAAACGGACGGATGCCGAATCTTTTGAAAATACAATAAAGTACCACTGCACAGAAAATATGCAGTAAAAGATTATGGAGATGATACCAGAAAGGTTCTTTGCCAATAAAAAGATGATCCAGCATAAGGGAGACCATCGTCATTGGAGTATATAAGTCCTCAAAGGAACGGGAAAAATACAGAGTAATATTTTCCCATGTAAAAGCAAGCCGGCGGTTATGCAGGACAAAATTACCGTCATCCCAAAGCGGCAGGAAAAAATAACGCAGAAATGGAGCATAAAGGAGAGTTACAACAAAAGAAAGAAGAAGGGAATACAAAATATCTGTCCGATATTTTTTGCAGAAAAGACAAACGGCTCTTTTAATTTTTTCCAACATACCTTCGCTCCATAACCTTACTTACTTTTCCGGAGCGAAACGGATCGCCTGAAAGAAATCTTCCGCATAAAGTAATGTTCTGCCGGAAAGACTTGTACCCCGTTCCGTATATTCCGCACAGAACCGGTCAACGCCTCCTTTGGGCCAGACAAACCGGTAGCCGCAGGAAAAGATCTTCATGGGTTTCATGCTTACAGCATCTTTATCCGGACTTGCCACGGCAGTAAGTTCATATTCCACAGCGGGAACACCGAATTTTTCTGTAACGCGGCTCTCATAGGAAAGGATCCGGATATTGGGGTGTACTCTTTTGAATTCAAGATCGAGAGCATTTTTTTCCGCCTGAATATTTTCGCATTTTCCATGGGTTTTATCCCACATGACAACGCCCACAATGGAAAGTTCCGGCTTGGCGGGATCAGCCAGTTCCCATATTGCCCTCATGGGAGTCTGGGCGATACGGGGCACATTCCACTTATTTTCCCTGCCGTAACGATCCATGGTGAAATTTTTATAACGGATACCTTTATACTCTTTATCCTCCACCTTACCTGTCTTCTGCCACTTTTCCAGATCAAGATAAGGATCATTTTCCTTATTGCTTATACAGGAACACATTATAAAAGAAATGACAATGCAAACAAATATGCCGGCAAATTTTTTCAACATTTTCTTCTTCCTTTTTCCTTGTTGTTTCCAATTACTTAAAAACACAAAAAGATTTTTTTTCCCTTGTATTTCTTATAATTTATGCTATTTTAGAAAAAAGTCAAATTCCGGGAGAAAAAATGTACTTGAAAAGTATGCTTATATTCAGAAGATGCCTGAAAAGCACCCCTCTTTACAGGCGGGAGCACGATAAGTATATCCATGTTTCCCATCCAACTCCTGATCCGGATGAACTGCTTGCCAACAGCACGCTTTTGAAAGATTCCAGAACAGTTACAGCGGGAACAGCCGGAAATTTTTTCATAAAAAGGTACAATACAAAAAATTTCTGGAAAAAACTCAAACGCTCTTTCCAATACCCCCGTTCCTACCGCTGCCTTGCCGGAAGCATCCTTTTGAGGGAAACAGGTATCCTTACGCCGGAAGTTTTTTATGCCGACCGCCAATACCTTGTAACGGAAAAGCTGGAAAACTTTTCTCCTGATCTTTTTCTTTCCTCTCATCCGGAAAAATGCCTTGATTTTGCCCCCGCCTTGCGGAAACTGCATGACAGAGGTTTTTACCACGGCGATTTAAGTTTACGCAATATTTACTGTACGGAAAACGGTTCTTTCGGGCTTATTGATCTGGATAGTATCCTTTTCTGTTCTTCCCCGGAGGGGCTCCCGCAGAGGAAAAGGATCAAAGAAACAGCAAGAGTCATCTCCTCCGCCATTTTACTTTCCCGTAAGGAGGAAACGGAAAAATTTATGGAAGAATTTCTCCGAAACTATTCCCTGAACAAAGATGATATTTTAGACAGAAAAGTCCTTATGGAGGAAATTCTTCTCTACATAAAAAAAACCAATATGGACTGGTGTAAATACCGTACAGAAAATACAGCGGAAAAGATATAAAAAATCAATTTTCCCGGCAATATTTCATAAATGCCCTTGCCACACCATTGGCTGTACCCGGAGAAATCTGTGTTTCCGTAACAGAATACTTTTCCCGTAATAAAGAACCGGCTTTTTCGATAGTACACTCCTTCTCTTTTTGCAGTAGATCTTTTATAAAAGCGATATATTGGAGACAGGTCTCTTCCGACGCATCCAGAAAACCGGCAATCTCCTCTTCCCCGGCAACTTCATTACCGAATCCGTCAGTTTTATGGGAAAAGATGATCCTTTTCAGTTGTTTTCTCTTACATATTTCCCGTATTTTCCTTATACTTTCCAGATAGGAAGCCGGATCATGGATCAGGGCGACCCCGGCAAAGCCTGATCCCCTCCCCTCGATAGAGTCTCCGATAATAAGTGTGGAAGTATCTTCTTCAAGAATGCAGACAGAGTCTTCCGAATGGCCCGGAGTAAAAAATATCCGGCAGGACGCGATTTTTTCCCCGTCACAGAAAGAAATGACATTTTCTTTGAGTTCCTTCACATGTGGGGCATTTACACCTGCCGGATGAATAAAAACTTTTGCTCCGCTTGCTTCTGCAATAAGAATATTTCCCTCCACATGATCCTGATGGCTGTGGGTATTGAAAATAAGATCGATATCTTTAAGGGACAAATTTTCTTTTTCCAGTTCTTTTTCCAGAAAAGGGGAAACGCTTTCCCGGAAAGCTGTATCTATAAGAATATTTTTCTCCCCTTTGATAAGAGTCATACCGCAATAGGATGCCGCCCAGATATAGCGTATGGGAATTACTTTTGTCTGCATATTTTTCCTTTCTCAATTACCTTATGGGAAAGGAAAAGGAGTAGAAATTCTTTCTGTGATGAAGCAATACTTTTCCTTTCACGGTTCTTATATTTTTATTATTTTCTTCCAAAAGGAGGATCTTATCCGGCAGGAATCGAAAAATCATGCCTTTATCAAAACATTCTATTTTTACTTCTCTGATCTTTTTCTTTTCATGGAAAACAAAAGAAACAAATGGGTCTTTTTCTTCAATAAGATTCTCATTCACACCTCCGGCAAGACGGACCTTCCTGCGTAAGGCAGCAGCTTCTGCGGCATGTGGGGAACTTTCCGGCATGATCAGAGAATCTATCTTCATCGTCCGGAAAAGATATTTCAGAGAAGAAATATGACTTTTTCTTACGCTTTGGGAAACAAGAGTATTGATCCTGCTGTGTCCCCTTGCCCGTAAATAGGCAGAAGCGGAACTGACCATTTCATAACTTGTTGCATCCATAAGAAAAGCATAATCATATTGGGGGATACTTACGGCGATACAGGAATATGCTTTATCCTCACCACTTATGATCACTACTTCCCCGCGGGGCAGAAAAAGTCTTGCCGTAAAAAGAAAAACAAGACTTCCCAGAAGAAAAACATACACGATCAACATATATTTTTTCCTGTTTTCCCGCAGCAGCAACAGAAAAACGCACACAAAAACCAGAACCCATATCCCCGCAGGCCGGGGAAGAACCATGTTGGAAGAACCGGCGGCAATACGGGAAATCGTCATAAGAAGCCCGGTAAGGATTTCAAGAACAGATGCTGTCAGACTTCCTGTTAATGAAAAAACATGAGAAAAAAACGTACCAAGAAAAAATACAGGAAAACACAGCCATACCACAGGAACAAAAAGAAAATTCACCAGCACTGCAAAGGGCGTAATGATCCCCTGATAAAAAAGAGTCAGTACACTGCTTACCCCCCATGCGGCAAAACATCCGGCAAAAATTTGTAAAAGGCGTTTCCTGTAATGAAGAAATTTCCTTTTCACTATGGAGATATTGCCGGCAGGGATGAAAAAATATTTTTCATACAGGATATTCAAACAGGTATGGATACTTTCCCCGGCAAGCAGCAGAGCAAAAGTCGTAATAAAGGAGTAATGCAATCCGGCCTCCCCCAGTTGCGCCGGAAAAAGGAGCATAAGAAAAGTAAAGGCGAAAAAGAGAGAATTTACAGAACTGGAATTATAAAAACACCCTCTGGCAAAACAATAGGAACTCAACATCACCAACGCCCGGACAGCAGGCATATTCATTCCGGTCATCCACGCATAAAACAAGGTGAAAAAGGGAATGAGAAACATTCTTGCCTGAAAGGGAAGAAAAATAAGCAACAGGGCAATAAAGGCGGCAAAAAAGCCTGTATGAAGTCCGCTTACAGTAAGGATATGGATCGTACCGGTCCGTATCAGATCGCTTTTCGTTTCCTGTTTCACATTCTGGGAACAGCCGAAAAGTAAAGCGGCAGCAAAAGAGCGGTTTGTTTCCGGAAGAAGAGAAAAAACCTTTTCAGAAAAAGATTTACGCAAATCCAGCAAAAAGGATGTAATAGAGTGTTCCCTGTGACTTTTTTCCACTTCCTCCCCATGGAGAATATAATGTACCGAGCGGTTTTTCAAGTAGGAACGGTAATCAAAAGAGTTGGAAAATAATGGCGGAGAGGGCTTCCTTAAATATCCGCGGATAATAAGGATATCACCATAGGCAAGTTCCTCCTTATAGGATTCCGGTACTTTCAGAAGTACTTTTCCATCTATTTTTCTCATTCTTTCCAATGGGGAATACGCCCCCATAAGAAGACGGCAATAGATCCTTGACGAATTGGAAAGAATTTTTTTATTGCCGAATAAAGAAGCATCTTCCGCACGGACTATGGCAATTATCCCCAGTTGTTCCCGGTCATTGGCAAAGTTTTTTACAGGGTCATTTTCCATCCTTTCCTGCCAGAAAATACTGCTTGCAAAAACAAGCAGTCCCGGAAGAGCATATTTCCATACGGTAACAGAAAGAGAAAAGACAAGGGGTGCAACTAAAAGCAGGAACGCCGGGATCAATGCCTGCAAAAGAAAGTTTCCGGGAAAAAGCAGTCCGGGAAGAAGTACAGAAAGAACACCCGTTGCCATCACCCCGCAGGGAAATCTTCTGGCAAATAAATCCCCTTTTCCACGCAGAAAACGGGAGAAAGAAATATATTTTTCCTTTACGAAGGAAAAGAGTTCTTTCATGGGGATACAGGATCGTAATAGGTGATCTTGCCGTTAAATTTATTTACGCCGAGTGCATAATAGACAGGCACATCCCGGGTGGGTGTCACATCCGGATTGGTGCTTCCGGGAGTAACCACACCCTCTTCCAGGGCAAAGAGAGTATTTTCCAGCAATTGTCCATTGGGCCGGAAGATCATTACTCTCTGGAAAGTGACTGCAGAAGACCCTGAACCGGAAGGATCAAGGAAAGAATGAGCTATTTGTATCCTCTGTGTATTACTGCTGTCTGCAGCAGTAACGGTCATACCGCTTGCGGAAGAAAGTTCATTTTGCAAAGGTATTCTGCTCCAATAAGAGAAACCGTGATTACCGCTTATTACTGAATTTGCTGTACGGGAAACGATGATCCCTTTGCCCAGCATCGTCCAGTTTTCCCCGTCGATCCAGGAATCAAATATCCATTGGGATTCATTATCTCTGGGATAAACGACACAGGGACGGCAACTCTGATTGGATAATTTCACCTGCCATGCAGAAAGGGAGGAAATCCAGCCGCTGTCTGTTGCGTCGGGAAAAATAATTGCCGTATAACAATTATTTGCCACAGCATAGGCTCTGGCTCCTTTGATCTTTCCCGCAAGATCATTGATGGACGCAGTCATGGCATTGCCTTTGGTCAATACATTGAAAGCAGGCATACCAATACCGAAAAGAATGGCGGCAAGGGCAACAACGACCAGAAGTTCCACCAATGTATAACAGGATTTTCCAACTCTTTTCTTTTTCATTTGACACCTCACTTTCTTTCTTCCTTCTTTTGAAACAGCCTCCCTTAATAACAATAATCTCATTAGAAGAAAAAGCAAATAAAAAAACTCATTTTTCAAGGATATTTTTTATAAAGTTTACAGAAAAACGATTTTTAATATGTTTTCAGTTTTTTCTGATACCGGCGCAAGAGCGCTTCTGCGTAATTTCCCCGCACAGAGAATATTGTTTTCTGCATCCAGGATCAAGGGATATTCCCCTCTTTTCAATGCAGGGATCTTTGCGTCGGAAAAAAGTTTCTTTACATTCACTTCCTTTGTTCTGCCGAAAGGGATCATTTTTTCACCGCCCTGCCAGAAAGCATAATAAAGGGGGAAAGACAATCCATTTACATCAAAAAGAAATGCGTCTTTCTCCATTGCAGTACATTCCGTCTTTTCTATTTTCAGGGAAAAACTTTCTTCTTCAGTATATAAAACTTTTTTTTCATCAAGCATTTCCAAATCACACAAGAGAATTTTTTCCGGCAGTTCTTTTTTTTCCATCAGAAAAAGTTTCCCCATGGAAATCACAAGAAAGGTATTTTCCAATCCGGAAACAGGAATAGAAATACTTTCCCCGTTTTTCTCTGCCAGATTTTTCCTGTATCGGACAAGACTTTCTTTCACTCTTTGGAGCAATGCCCCATCCGGGATCACCTCTCTGTTACATTTTTCCCGCAGAAAATACCGGAGAAGCCGGATCAAAAGTGCGTCATGCAGCAAATATAATCCATTGATCTCATATCCACTTTTTCTGAACTTTTCAAAACATTCCGCTGCCATCTCCTCAATATAAGAAGCATCACACAGCAAACTTTTTGAAGCCGCAAGCATTCCTTTTTCCGCAAAGGGAAAGTTCTGATAAATCTGCGGTAAAAGGATATTGCGTATGAAATTTCTCCTGTAATCATTTTCTTTATTGGTGGAATCCACGCACCAGGAGTTTTCATTGCACGAAAGAAGAAATTCTTCCAGTTCTTTTTTGGTAAAATCCAGTAAAGGCCGGAAAAATGTCAAACCGTTTACTTTGGAAAATGCCCGCAAAGAAGTAATACCGGAAGAGTTGGTGCCGCGGAAAAGCCGTAAAAACATATTTTCCACAACATCCCCGTTATGATGACCGGTAACGATATACTCTTTTTCCGGGTCGGTGATGATTTTTTTCCATGCGTTCAACCGGCATCTTCTTGCAGCCTCTTCATCCCCCTCCCCCGGCAATCTGTTTTCCGGAACATTCAGAAAAACACATTGAAAAGGAATATTTTTTTCTTCACATTTTTTCCGGCAATACTCTGCATCTTTCAACGATTCCTCCCCACGGAACCCATGTTCAAAATGCACACATTTCAAAAGGAAAAGTTTTTTTGCCCACCAGAAAGAAAGGAAATACAAAAGAGCAAGAGAATCCGCTCCGCCGCTGAAAGAACAATACAGGACTTTTCCTTTTACTTTTTCCGCAAAAGGAGCAAATTCTTCCGGCAACAAAAGCCTTTTACTATTTTTTTCCGCCATAAAAGATCCCGTTACAGCAATGTTTCCAACAAAGCAACAACATCCTCATCACTCATGCTTCTGGGATTGCCTTTCATACTTGCACTGCGGCAATTTTCCACAATAAAGGGGAAATGACTTCTGTTCAAGCCATACTTTCTGAAATTTTTTTCTGTCCCCACACTTTCCGCAAGAGCAACTGCTCCACGCAGAAAATCTTCCCCCGTTACGCCGAAATGACACGCTTTGGCCATTGCCGCATATTTTTCTTCACAGCAGGGAAGATTCCATTTCACCACAGGAGCGATCAATATGGCGCAGGCGACCCCATGGGGCACATGCAGAAGTGCCCCCACTGGATGGGCAAGCCCGTGGATAGCCCCCAGGCCCGTTGTGGCAAAAGCCATTCCGGTAAGATTGCTTGCTTCCGCCATTGCGTTTCTTGCGGCAAGGTCATTGGGATTTTCACAGGCTTTTTTCAGATTTTCCGCAATAAGGCAAAGGGCTTTCAGACACAAACATTCCGAATAAGAGGCGGATTTGGGATTTGTTATACATTCAAAAGCCTGCACAAAAGCATCCAGACCGCTTGCCGCAGTAAGAGAAGAAGGGCAGGAGACTGTCAAAAGCGGGTCAATAATGGCAAGATCCGGAGTCATTGAGGGATGACGGAGAGATTTTTTTACGCAGCTATCCCCATCCGCAAGCACAGAATTACTGGTACACTCCGCCCCCGTACCGGAAGTTGTGGGCAATGCGGCAAAAAACAATCCCTTTTTGGGGATCTCTTTTTCTCCGGTAAAATATTCTCTGCACATCCCTTCCAGGGGGATAATGGCGGCGGCAGCTTTTGCACAATCTATAACACTACCTCCGCCAATGGCAATAACCGCCTTTACCTGATTTTTTCTGCCCTCGGCAATGATCCTGTCCACATCTTCAATGGGGCCTTCACTGTGTATGGAATGGATACATGTAACGCTGTGACCGTTTTTTTGGAGTTTTTCCAGAAGATCTTTATACTCTTCCGAAGAAGCAAAATGATTTCCGGAAACAAGGAGAATTTCTTTATATGGAGAAAGTTTTTCCGGAAGGACATGGATTTTCCCGTTTCCGAAAATGATTTCAGAAGGCACTTTCACAATATAATTTTCAGTTTCCTGTGTCATAAAGATTTTATTCCTCTTTCATTTCCTCATTACTCTTTTTCTGCAAAATTTTCATTGCTTCGGCGGCGGCATGCTGTTCTGCACTTTTCCGGCTCGTTCCTTTCCCCTGCGCGGTAAAAATATGATCCAGGGTTACTTCCACAAGATACTCCGGATCATGCGGCGGGCCATTGATGGCAAGAACCGTATATTTGGGAGCCTTCCCTCCATAATGGGCCTGGGTATATTCCTGTAAAGAGCCTTTGGGGTTCAGATCCTCTAAAAGCGTCATGGGATCAGGATAAACTTTCTGCAACACATCCAGAATAAATGCCGCCGCTTTCTCTTCCCCTGCGTCCAGATAGATCGCACCGGCAAGAGCCTCAAAAGCATCCGAAAGCGTGGAATCCCTGTCATTGCCATTCTGTTCCAGTTCCCCTTTGCCCAGCCGGAGAAAATCCCCGATGGCAAGAGTTCTTGCAAAAAGTGCAAGAGTTGTCTGGTTGGCAAGTGCGGAACGCAACTTTGTCAACGCCCCCTCCTGCAAAGCGGGATAACGGTAATACAGATGTTTGGTAAGAACGATCTGTAAAACAGCATCCCCCAGAAATTCCAGCCGCTGATTATCATATTTCAATGAAGATTCCGCCGCATAGGATTTATGGGTCATCGCTTCAGTGAGAAGTGCAGATTCCTGAAAATTGATCCCCAGAAGATTCTGGAACCGGACAAGATCAGAGATCATCTCCCACCTCGGCGTACTCGTTCCATTTTTCGGTACTGTATTTATTTTTTGCCAGATTTTCCGCAGCAGCGATAAATTCCTCTCTTACCGGGAAAGGTTCATATGTATAAGCAAGCATCTCTTCAAATTTTTCCTGCAATGCGGCAATGACGATCTTCCGGGGAGGAAGAGAAGTAATTACCACACTTCCCTGATGAAGGATCCCTTTTCTGGTTCTTCTCTGTGCAGCCCCCGCCAGTTTTGCTCCGGCGGAATCCATTACATCGTTGGGAGATGGGGAAACAAAACACTGCAAGGTGGCACGGTCATGTTTGATCCCCAGATCCGGTTCCAGATGTGCGCCTGTCCCCAATCCGGTAAGGGCATCCATCACCGGTTCATGGATGACTTTGTAACTGTCCATTCTGTTGAGTTCACAAAGGCGGTTGCCTGCGGGAATGGCAAAAGTATAGGTCATATCCACATCGTGATAGACCACCCCTCCCCCGGTAGGTCTGCGTACAAGGGTGAGTCCGGCAGTTCTGGTTACAGCGGCAGGCTTCTGGGAATATCCGAAGGAAGCAGAGGGTATATCCCAGGCATAAAAACGCAGAACGGGCGCACCTAAAAGCATGGCTTCATCCTGTAAAAGTTCATCTACGGCCATATTCATAAAAGGACTGCGGGCAATATCATGCCACAAATAACATTTTTCTTTTTCCATATTTTTTCTCCTGTCGTATTACAAAGTTTGTTTATTTTTTCTTTTCATCGGATTTTTCCGGAACGCGCCGGATTTTTCATCCTGTTCCGCCTGCACTCCGGAATGCAGGAAACGGTCGGATAAATAACGCAATTCCGGCAGATTTTCCAATACTTTTCTGTTTTTTTCCACCTTTGCCGCTCCAGGAGGAACAGTAAGATATTTCAAAGTACGCACCTTGTCAAGTGCAGTCAGATCTGTAAGGAAACGGCAGTCATTCAATGTAAGGAAACGCAAAGGCATCCGGACAAGGGGTGAAAGATCCTTTATAAGAGTGTGATCCAGACGCAACCGTTCCAGAGGAAGCGCGGCAATGGGGGCAATATCCCGGATGGGGTTTTTCCCCGCATCCAATACCCGCAATGCGGTCATGGGGGAAAGGGGCGAAAGATCTACGATTTTATTGGAGCGGCACCCCAACCGTTCCAGCGGCAGCCCCACCAGCGGGGAAAGATCGGAAATGGAATTATCCGAACATTCCAGCAACGCAAGGGGACACTCTTCCAGTGCCGAAAGATTGGAAATATTATTATTGTCGCAGGAAAGACTTTTCAGAGGCAGACCGGCGGCGGCACTTATATCTTCCAGACGGTTGTTCCGGCAGACCAGTACGTTTAAGGGCATATTTTCGATCCCGTGAAGATTTTCCAGATAGTTGTTGGAGCAATCCAGAAATGTCAAACGCATTCCGGAAAGTTCCGCAAGGGAATTCAAACCATAATTGGAAAGATCCAGACTTGTAAGATTTTTTGTTTTGCGTATCAGCCGGAAAAAATCCTGCACAGCATTCGGCTCGATGGGGGAGTGATGCAGACTGATGATATCCGACATCACCCGGCTGTCCGGATTCATACGCAATACCTGATTGGCAAGATTCAGGGCTTCTTTATGTCTGCCGGCACGCCACAAAACCCATGTATCGATTTCCAGAGTCTCCTGTAAATATCTGTAATTGGGGAATTTGGCAGAGATCGCCCGTTTGATCAGAAGAAGATGTTCCAACCGCTTTTTTCTCTCATTGATCTTGGATGCGGCAGTAATATACGCTTTCAGAAGAGCCTTTTCCGCAAGTTCACTTTTCCCGTAATCCTCCGCAATGGAAAGATATTTTTCAATGGCAGTATCATACAACTGCAATTCCACAAGGGTATCCCCGGCAATAAGAGGAGTGGTCTTTTCCGGCTGTGCAAGTCTGTAAAGGGCGATCTTGCGGATAAGCATATTTCCGGAAGAGGCTCTTATGGCGATCCCGGATTGTTTTTTTCCGGTAAGGGGAAAATAATCCACAGCACGGATATGTTCTTTTTCCCCCACACGCAAAGTAAGAGTATCTTCCAGCCGTTCTGCGGTAATGGCCGTAACGGAAAGAGAAGTCATGGAACTTTCCGCCGCCCCCAGATATTCCTGCTGAACCCGCTCCACGGAGGAATTTTTGACGATACAATCTTTTTCCCCCTCCGATTCACCGATCCGGAAAGAATAGGAATCCGGAGAATGCCACCATTCGCCCAGTACTTTGGTGGTATTTGCATTGATACAGATCTCCAAAGTATCGGTTATTGCCGGGAAGTCCGCGGTAATGACAAGTTTCACATTTCCGGGGACATGTTGTTTCAGAACCAGAAATTCCCCCTCTTTCGTCCGCAGGCCTTTCCCCTGAACCCATTCCCATACCTGTTTTTCTTTCTGCAAAGTGGGACTGCAGAATTCCAGCTGGGAAAGATCAGGAGGTTGATTTACAAAATCGTGTTCCGTTACTTTGATCCAGCCGCTCTGCCACCGGGGGATTTCTATGGCAGCGTAGAACATGATTCCCAGAAACATGATAAGAGAAAGCATCCCGGAAAGAGTGATAAGAAAATGACGGCGCATAAGAAGCATACATTTCTTGAAAAATCCGGCATTTTCCGCTTCGGTTGCAAATCCGTCGATGAAAGCGGCCACATCATCACGCAACTCCCGGACACTGCCGTATCTGCCCGCCGGGTCAGGATTCATGGCTTTCATGATCACCGCTTCGATCCCGTAGGGGATCTCCCTGTTGGGGGCGCGTTTGCTTGGCGGAATGATATTACCTTTCACCGTATCCAGCAGGATCTTTTTTACAGTCGTGGCGGAAGCGGGACTTTTGAAAGTCACCATGGAATACAGGATCGCCCCCAGAGCATATATATCGGTACGCACGCCGAAAGAAGCATTGTCCCCTGTGATCTGTTCAGGAGCCATATAGCCGGGAGAGCCTTTCATCCCCTCATCTTCTGCAACAGTAAAACGGGAAAAACCATGTTTTTTCTTTCCGTTTTTCGTACTGTCAACAGTACTTCCGCTTTCATTGAGCATTTTGGCGATCCCCCAGTCAAGGATCAGTACTTCACTGAAATCCCCTATCTGGATATTTTCCGGTTTCAAATCAAAATGCCCCACATTCCGGGAATGGGCAAACCCCACACCACTGCAAATGCGTAAAAAAAGACGCATCAATTTATCAAAGGAATAGCGTTTCAAATATCCGGGATCACCGGAGGCAAGTTTTTTCAGAAGTGACGCAAGAGTTTCCCCGCGGAGGAGTTTCATCGTATAATAGGGGGAACCTGTGGAATCTCTGCCGATATCATATACCGGTACGATATTGGGGTGTTCCAAACTTGCTGTCAGCCTTGCTTCATGGATAAAGCGCAATATCTCATGTCTGGATCGTCTTTCAATATCCGGCATCATTGCCAGAGCCACATCCCGCATGGTATCCTGATCATATACTTGAAGCACCATCTTCATCCCGCCGGCACCGATACTGCGGCGGAAACGGTATTTATTATCCGGTTTTTCAGTGAGATGGATACGGGAAAGATCCTGGGAAAGAATATTTTGTTCTTCCTCACTTTCTTCCGGTTCAATATACAAGGTATCTCCGGAAAGAGAATTTTTTCCGGCATACTTTCCGGCGGACAAATCTTCTTTCAGGAGATCAATGTTTACTTCGACTCCATCCGGCGGAAGTGACGCAGACTGTACTCTGTCTGCCTGTGTTTCCCCGTTCTTTTTTCCCCACACCTCATTTTCCATAACAACATCCCTGACTTACTTCCGGCAACCCGTAAGGCCTTCATCCCACCGGCGCACATACTCAAAAAGGACAATGGTCGCCGCCTGTGCCACATTCAAAGATTCTGCATCACCGGGCATGGGGATAATCACATCTTTTGCACCGTCAAGTTCATCTGCCCCAGCCCCCTCACTGCCAAGAATAACAGCACTTTTTTCGTACAATGCTTCTTCCCGATAAAGACTTCTGCCGCCATTGGGAGTAGTCCGGAAAAAATTTTTTATTCCTTTTTCCCGCAATTTTTCCGCAGTTTGGGACAGATCCCCCAGACATCTTACCGCAAGGGCAAACTGGGCACCGGACGCACTGCGGATGACTTTATCAGAATAGGCATCCGCAGATCCCGTTGTAAGGAAAATTTCTTTCAATCCCGCCGCCCGGGCTGTCCGGATGATCGTCCCCAGATTTCCGGGATCACCCACTTTATCCAGTACAAGTACAAAATTTCCCTGCAAAGGGGCGTCAGGAGGAGGAACTTGCGGACGGTTGGCAACGACGATCATACCCTGGGAAGAACCGGTATCCCGGAGTTTTTCAAACTCATGTTCCGGCAGAACACAGGTTTTTTCCATTATTTGCGGTGTTTTCGCTACTTCCGGAAGACCCGTACCTTCCCGTACGATAAGAAATTCTACAAGGTCACTGCGCAAGGCAAGGATCTCCCCGCCAGACCGGATACCGTCACAAAAACATAATCCACTCTCTTTCCTGCCGTGTCTGGTGGAAAGAGAGCGGATAGTGGAAAGTTGTTTTTTCGTGAGGACTGCCATTTATTTTGCGGCGGCTTTTTCCGCCTTTTTCACTGCGGGTTTCACAACCTTTTTGGCAGCGGGTTTCGCAGCAGGTTTCACTGCAGGTTTCACTGCGGGTTTCGCAACCTTTTTGGCAGCGGGTTTCGCAGCGGGTTTCGCAGCAGGTTTCACTGCAGGTTTCGCAACCGGAGCCATTGCCACTTTTGCGGCAGGAATACGGTTGAGCAATGCTCTGGACATAGCTGCCCACTGACCGGCATCACTGCTCATTGCAGAAGAAGCCTGGAAAAGAGAAAGATATTTACGGGCAGATGCCATATTTTTTGCGTTGAAATAAAGGCGTCCTGCGGCGTAAGCAGCTTCCGCACGCACACCTTCGGGGCCTTTCAGCTCATCAGCGACACGGGCGAAAAGAAGAGTTGCGGAGTTTTTATCGCCCTTCATTTCGTTAAGATAAGCCACATTCAATGCAGATTTTTTCGCAAGGAACTCATCTTTGCACTCCTGGGAAATCTTTGTATAAAGTTCAATGGCTTTATCATACTCTTTTTTTGCTGTATAATCTGCGGCAAGAGCAAAAGCGGCGGAAAGGGCTTCCGGTGCACCGGAATTATTTTTAAGGAGAGCCTGCAATTTTTCAGGGGAATCCGCATTGGCAAACTTTGCACTTACTTCTTTACGGTTCTTTTCCATCACGTATTTCACGCTGTAAAATGCGGCAACAGCCACAAGGATCACAATACAGAAAGCAAAGATCTTTTTGCCGTTGGCAATGAACCAGAGTTCAAACTTATCAAAATTTTCGCTGATATTGTCAGTAAGATCACCGGCAGGAGCAGGCATATTATCCTTGTTTGCATTTTCCCCGGCGGGCTTTTTTTCAGGAGTGATTCCCTGGATCTTCTGAAGTTTCTGGATCTTTTTTGCTCGTTTCATCATTTCACCTCTTTATGTTTATTTTTTAATATTTCACATGTGCGATTATATAATATAACACAATTACAATGAAATTCAAACGGCAGAAGTAAAAATAAAGATGTCTTGGAGAAAATTATGGAAAAAGTTGCGATTGCCGAAAGCCGTATCGGAAACTCAACTGCTTTCCCGTATCCGCAGAAACGGCAGCAGACGCACAGAAACAGGATTGACCGCCAGATCGCCTCCGGTGATCTTTTCCACAACCTGCCTTGCAAGAAGAGTATGATCCAATACCACCGTGGACAAACGGGGATAAAACTGCTCTCCCAGGGGAAGATCATCACAACCGCATACCGCTACATCCTCCGGGATCTTCAACGAACGGGAAAGCAGTGCCCGGTACACTCCGCCTGCCATTTCGTCGTTGGTAAAAACTGCATCGAATCTTTCCCCTTTATCCCAGAGTTCCCCTACAACTTTTTCCGCACATCCCGGAGAAAAATCGGTGTAAAGGATATATTTTTCATTGATGCTCACAGAATTTTCTTTCAGTGCTTTTTTATATCCCTCTTCCACTTCCTTTGTGAAAAAGTGTTCTGAAGGCCCGCTGACGAGAAGGATCTTTTTCCTGTTTTTCTTTATAAAGTGATTCACCACCAGAGCGGCGGCGCGTTCATTATCAAAAGAAAAACTGCTGTATGTGGATTCATAAAAACTTTTGTCCGTA
Source organism: Lentisphaeria bacterium (assembly GCA_017629515.1). Classification (GTDB taxonomy): domain Bacteria; phylum Verrucomicrobiota; class Lentisphaeria; order Victivallales; family UBA1829; genus RGIG5327. Next base: position 57,553 of record JAGBXB010000012.1, read on the forward strand.
TCCTCTATAAGGATCGCCCCCGGCAATGCGGCAAGGAGAGAACGCAACTCTTTTTCACGGAAAGACCCTACAATGATACTGGCTTCCACATCCGCTCTGGAGGAATTGGCAAGCACTCTGGTAAACTCTCTGTAACTGCCGTCGGAAACATGCACAAGGCACTCATACTTGCATGCGGCAAGCATCCGTACAAGATCCAATACCAGTTCCGCATGGAACCGGGGCATCCCGCCGGCAGTTTCCCCGGCAATGATCTGAACAGGTCTGGAATGCAGTTCCTCTCTTTTTGCAGCTTTTCTTCCGGCACGCCCGCTGCGCAGATATCCGAGCCGCTCTGCCGTTTCAAAGATCTTTTTTCTGGTTCCCTCTTTTACCGAGGACAACCGGCGCAAAGCCCGGCTAACGGTCATCAGACTCACTCCGCATTCCCGGGCGATCTTCTGTAAAGAAATCTGTTCTCTGTCCGAGTATTGTCTTTTTTTCTTTTCTGTAAGTTCTTTTTTCATATCCGGTCCGGCATCTTATTTTGCAGTTTTTTTCTTTTTGCCGAGGAGCAGCGCATAATCTTCCAACAGGATATCACTCATGCGTTTCCACGGGAAAAGATCCCGAACAAGCTGTCTGCCGTTCTGCCCCATTCTTTCCAGTTCAGTGGGATTTTCCAGAAGACGGCAAAGTGCATCCGCCGCCCCCTGCCAGTCCAGAGGCCGGATCAATACCCCCGTTTCCCCGGTTCTGACAACTTCCGGAGTCCCGTCCAGATCGTAGGCAACAACGGCTTTCCCCTCTGCAAGTGCCTGTACCGCAACTCTCGGCAGTCCTTCTTTCAATGAAAGGTGACAGGCCACATCCATAAGAGCCACATAACGGCATACTTCATCAGGAGACACAAGACCGGCAAAGGACACATGATCGCTTATTTCCATTTCCGCAAGCATTTTTTCATAAGTACTGCGTGCAGGGCCGTCACCCACAATCAACAAATGGGTATCGGGATATTTTTCAACAACTTTCCCGAAAGCAGGGATAAGTTCCTCATATCCCTTCCGGGGAAAAAGTCTGGCGATCGCGCCGATAACTTTGCGTCCGGGCGGGATATTCAGACTCCGGCGCAATTCTTCCTCCGGTCGGGCATTCAGGAATTTATCCAGTTCCATACCGCTGTAAACTACTTTATAAAGATCCTTTCTGCCGATCCCCCGTTCCAGACACTGGTCGATCATAGCCTGGGCAACGGCGTAAGTACGGTCACAGCAATAAGCAGAAATCTTTTCACTTGTTACATATATGAGATTTTTAAGGAATCCCTCATAAGGCCCGAAAGCAAGTCCGTGGATGGTATGGGTGACTACCGGTACTTTTGCAAGTTTTCCGGCAATACGCCCGATGATGCCTGCTTTGGAAGTATGTGTATGCACTACATCAAATTGATTTTCCTCAAAAAACTTTTTCAAGGCAAAAACAGCTTTAAGATCTGTCAGGGGACTGATTTCCCGGACAAGATACGGTGTCTCCACAACTTTCACTCCGGGATTATGCACTCTGGAAAGCAGTTTCCCCTCCCTGCCCGTTGTGGGACCGGTGAGAAGAACACATTCATGTCCATCTTCCACCGCCCCCCGTGCCGATAAAAAGGTATTTTCCTGCGCCCCACCCACGATCATTCTTGTGATCACATGACAGATCTTCATAAAAACAAATTCTTTCTTTTAAGCATTCATCACCGCATCCAGCAGAGTTTTTTTACTCTGGACGCCGGTAAAACTTTTTACTTTTTTCCCTTCTTTCAAAAGAAAAAGAGAAGGCACGCTCTGTACTTCAAATTCAGCGGCTGTTTCCACAGCCTCCTCTATATCCAGTTTCACAACAAGCACTTTCCCATCCAGTTCCTCCGCCAGTTGTTCCAGAACCGGCGCAAACATCTTGCAAGGTCCGCACCATGTTGCAAAAAAATCCACCAGAACAAGACCTTTTGCACTTACCTCTCTGAAAGAAGCATCATTCACTTTTACCACATTTTTCATTTGAACCTCCTTTTTTGTTGAAACATCCCCCCACAGGGTTTCAAATAAAACGTTCCTATGTAAAAGACAACATTTTTCCACTTTTGTCAAGTCAAAAACCAGTAAAAAGAGAAAAAATACATCATTTTTGCTTCTTTATGAGGAATTTTCAAAAGTCATACCAAATAAAGAAAAAGAATAGTGACAACATCATGCGAAAGGTAATTCGGGGCGGGTACACAAGCAACCGCTCAAAATACTCATCTCATTTTGCAGGACAAAGTCAATACGAAGAGACTTTTGCGGACTTTTGAAACGCCCTCTTTATACCCTTTTCCGGAAAAAGCGGCATAAAAAAACGGGGAAAAATCACCGGAGATTTGCAAAAAGGAAAAAAGTATGCTAAATTAATATTTTAACAGAAAATCCATCATTTATAAAAATAAGGAACAATCATGAGCAAAAACTACAAAATCGCCGTTCTCCCCGGAGATGGTACAGGACCCGAAGTAATTGCAGAGGGTATCAAAGTCATCAACGCCGCCGCAAAAAAATTCGGTTTCAATATGGAATACGATTCCTATGACTGGGGCGGAACCCGCTATATGGAACAGGGCACCATCATGCCTGATGATGCCGTGGAGATCATGAAAAAATATAACGCCATCTATCTGGGCGCGATCGGCCGTCCTGATGTGACCCCCGGTATCCTGGAAAAAGGGATCCTTCTCAAACTGCGTTTTGAACTGGATCAGTATATCAATCTGCGTCCTGTGAAATTGTTCCCCGGCGTGGAAACTCCCCTTGCAAACAAAACTCCCGAAGATATCGACTATGTAGTTGTGCGTGAAAACTCCGGTGACGTTTATACCGGTATCGGCGGAGCCTCCCAGGTAGGTACCCCTGATGAAGTTGCCACACAGACCATGGTCTATACCCGCAAACAGGCTGACCGCTGCCTGCGTTATGCCTTTGAATGTGCGAAAAAACGCCACAGCAAAGAAAATCCCTGGAAGGGACTTTCCGCCGAAGATATCGCCGCAGGTAAAACCTGTAAACTTACTCTCTGCGGTAAATCCAATGTTCTCACCTACGTTTTCGGTATGTGGATCAGAGCCATGGAAGAAATGGCAAAAGAATATCCCGAAGTGAAAGTGGACTACTGCAACGTGGATGCTATCTGTATGTGGATGGTGAAAAATCCTGAATGGTTCGATGTGATCGTTACTACCAATATGTTTGGCGACATCATTACCGACCTTGCAGCCATGACCCAGGGCGGTATGGGTATTGCCGCCGGCGGTAACCTCAATCCCGAAGGTGTGAGTA
>JAGBXB010000100.1 GCA_017629515.1 Lentisphaeria bacterium
AAGAAAGGAAAAAAATGAAACTCAAATTTATTGCCGCCATTCTTGCCGCAATGCCCGTAATATGGGCAGGGGACTCTTTCACAGTTCCCGCACATCCTAAATTCATCAAAACCGGCTGGTGCGATCCTACTGTATCATTTTTTGCTGCCAATGTGAAAATGATCGAAAAAGCACTTCCCCACAGGGGCGTGGGGATCAATCCTGATATTGTCAAAGATGAAAACGGGAAATCCATTCTGCCCAATTATACCATGTTCACCCGTAAAAAAATGAAGAAAGAATATTTTGCAGAGCAGATCAGACTTTTGCAGAATACCAAAAGCAAAAAACTGACCGATAACTTCCTGAAAACCGGTTTTCTGGATGCCGAGAAAAAATTTGATCTTTATGATGATGCTTTCTGGGACGGGGTCTGCCACAACTTCAATGTACTTGCTTCTGTGGCAAAAGAGGGCGGTCTGAAAGGGATCATTCTGGATATGGAAGATTATTGGAGATTGCAGAACTGGAAGTACAGACCGGAAAAAGGCAGAACATTCCGGGAAGATTATGCAAAAGCAAGACAGAGGGGAAGAGAATTTATAAGTGCCATCTGCAAAGGGTATGAGAATATCAATATCCTTGCCTATTTCTGGCTGGAACTGGATCCTGCCATGAGTCAGCATACACCGGAATTGCTGGAGAAAAAACTGATGATTTCCCATACGGGACTTCTCTCCGGCTTTATCAATGGTATCTATGATAAGATCTCTCCCACAGCAAGGATCCATGACGGTATGGAAGATCACTGTTATAAAGCCAATGAAGGACAGATTTCCTACAACCGTTTCAGAGCCATCCGTGCCAACCGGTACAAAAGACTTATAGACCCTGTCAATCATGCCAAACTGCGCGCCCAGACCCTTTTTGCTCCGGCGATCTTTATTGATGCTTTTATCCAGCCTTCCGGGATCTATGCCCTCAAAAGGGAGGATCTGACTCCTCTGGAATACTTCCGTGCCAATGCAGTTGTTGCCGCAGAATTTTCCGATTGCTATGTATGGACATTCAGTTCTTCCAGAAAATGGTATGAGATCCCCTACAAAAAATGGGCGGAAAAATCCCTGAAAAAATATCCTGCATTTGGCGGGCCTTACTGGGAAAATGCTCTGCCGGGGATCTATGATGCCATTACTTACGCCCAGAACCCCTATCTTACAGCCGTGGAGTGGGCAAACAAAGGGAAGATCGCCAAAAACAATATTGCGGTCAATGGGGATTTTTCACAGGTAAGAAAAAGCAAAAATAAAGATACGGCTCCGGGAGTAACTTCCCTTAAAGATGTGCCCGGATGGAGTTACTGGTTTCCCAAAGACAGTAAAAATGCCTCTTTCCAGTACAGTAAAGACGGCGGCAGAAACAATAGCGGCTGTATCAAAGCTGTTAATCTTGCCAAAGGAACCCTTATCCAGAATATAAAACTGAAAAAAGGCAAGACCTACCTTATCCGTGCCTCCATCAAAGGGGAGGGAAATCCTGTAATGAGTGTTCAGTGGAGAAATGCGAAAAATGCCTGGTGCAGTCACATGGAAAATCTGCGGACTTCCTTTGATGAAAAGTTGACAGATAACTGGAAGAGAGCCACCCAGTTTATCTTTGCCCCCCCTGCGGAGGCAAGTTACTTTTCTGTCTTGATCTCCCCTGCCGGAAAAGTTCCCGGGGAATGTTATATCGACGATGTGGAGATTTTTGAGATCTGATATATTGCCATACGGTATACAGGTATATAAATAAAAATCCCGGCAGGAGTACCTGCCGGGATTTGTTTTTTCTATAGTTTTACGAATTTTTCATTCTTACATTTCAAAGGGGAATGCAGGAAGCTCGGCGCTGTTGACAAGGGTGCAGACAGGGAAATTGCTCCAACCATAACGCACTCTGCCGGGACGGGGGACTTCTTTACTGGTAAGAAGAACGCTTGTACCCTCAATTTTTACATTTGCCGGGAAGAATTTTCCATCGGAAGAGGCAACATAAAAACCTTTTACTTCCCCTCCATCGGAACTTTTCAATCCATCGGCGTACTCAAAGGCAATACGCAATACTGCCCCCTCCTGACTGATTTTTACAGGTCTGGGCCCCTCCGGAACAATGTCACTTCTGTTGTAGGTATGGAAGAGTGCCTGTGCCGCAAGGCGGTTGCCCACTGTTCTCTTGTCTCTGGGGTGGATGTCATCTCTTTCCCCCCGGTCAACTGCGGAGGCTACAAAAACGTTTTTCAACCCGGAAGCACATTTCCTCTGGGATTCCCGCAATCGTGCCCAGGAACTTTCCTCATCATATTCCGGAGCGTTCTCATATCCGGCAAGTCCCACCATGATGAAAGGAAGATCATTTTCCCCCCAACGGAAACGCCAATCCTGTATAAGATCCGTGAGTTTTTCCCGGTAAAGGATGGAGGGCGGCAGGATCTGCCCGCGGGCAACACAATTACCCGCATTGGATTCTCCCTGATACCAGATGAATCCGGCAAGGGCATAGGGGATCAGAGGGTGTATCATGCCGTTAAAAAGATTGGTATGGAAATTCGGATTGCAGATAATGGAAGAAGTTCCTGCGCATAAAATATTGTTGGGAACGGGAACGATGGTTTCCTGACACCCTTTCCACATCCCGGCAAGGGAGATACGTTCTTTTGTACCGGAAAGTTCCAGAACACACTCTTTTGCAGATCCATAGATCCCTGCTCCGTAAATAAAGGAGTAGGCTCTTATGGCAATAACGGCTTTTCCTGCTTTGACTTTTTCCGGGGGAATGGTATATTTTCTGTTGGCACCCGCATATTCAAAATCTTTTCCGGAAGAGCCGACTTTCACGCCGTTAAAGTAACAGGAATCCTGTTTGTCAATGGTGGACATGCGCAGGAAAACTTCTTTATTTTCCCAACTTTCCGGGATCGTGACTTCTTTCCTGTACCAGAACGCTCCGTGTACGCCTGAACCCTGTTTGATCCAGTCTCCGGGTACACGCAACTCTTTCCAGTCGGAATCGTTATAATCCATATCCATCCATGTTGCGGCTTTTTCCGTTATTCCTTCATCTTTGGTGCAAGTCCTCCGGAAATATCCTTCCATATTTACCGATTCGGCAACATGATATTGCAGAATGGACTCCATATTTTCCCATGCCTTTTCCGTATGGGCCTGGGGGAGGGCGGAAAGGATCAGTTCTTTTTTCTCCTGATCCATAAAGAATCGTTCTTTACTTGTCCAGGTTTCCACGATCGTTCCGCCCCAGGAGGAGTTGATGAGACCTACTGGAACTCCCAACTCTTTCTGCAATTTTTTTCCGAACCACAATGCCACAGCCGACCAGTGGGGGACAAGGGAATTTTCCGATACTTCCCATTTTCCGATACAGTCATCCTGAATGACTCCCATGGAATCTTTCTTTACCGTAAACATACGCAAAGAACAGATCTCTTCTGCGGAGCGTTCCTCCTCCAGAAATTCTTCCATCTGCATTCCGGAAGTGGCTAATTGAAATTCCATATTGGATTGACCGGATGCCAGCCAGACTTCTCCCAGAAGAATGTTGGAAAAAGAGACCTCCTCCCCGGTAGTCAGGTTGCGTACTTTCAGAGTGTGGGCGGTATGATCTGCTTCCATAGGGGGCAAAGTAAAGAAAAATTTTCCGGAAAGAAGGGAGGAAGCGGTATAAAGTTTATGGGTGGCAAATTCACATTCCAGAAAAGTATTGGCGTCTGTCCAACCCCATACGGGAACATTTTTCCTTCTCTGGAAAACAGCACCGTCAGAAAAAATCGCAGGAAGTTTCAGCATCTTTTTCTCCTTCTGATAATTTTTATTCCTGATATATATTTTTTATTTCTGCAATAAAAATGCCGGAAGAAACGCTCTTCCGGCTGAAAATAGCCTTTGGGGGACTATATCTGCAAGGTCATAAGAAATTCGGCATTGGTCTGACACTTTTTCAATTTGCCGATGATTAATTCCATTGCTTCGGCAGGCGGTACTCCATTCATCGCCTTGCGCAACGCCCATACTCTGGGCAGTTCCTGGGGATGAAGCAAAAGTTCCTCTTTTCTTGTACCGCTCCTTTCAATATTAATGGCAGGATAGATCCTGCGGTCAACAAGGTGACGGTCAAGGTGCAGTTCCATATTTCCTGTACCTTTGAATTCTTCAAAGATGACTTCATCCATTTTGCTGCCGGTATCAATTAGGGCTGTGGCGATGATGGTGAGACTGCCGTGATTTTCAATATTTCTTGCGGCACCGAAGAAATGTTTGGGTTTGTGCAGAGCATTGGCATCCACACCGCCTGTAAGGATCTTGCCGCTGTGAGGCTGCAAAGTATTGTAGGCTCTGGCAAGGCGGGTAATGGAGTCAAGGAGGATGACCACATCCTTTTTACATTCCACAAGGCGTTTTGCTTTTTCAATGACCATTTCTGCAACCTGAACATGCCGTTCCGGGGGTTCGTCAAAGGTGGAACTGACTACTTCCGCATTGACGCTTCTCTGCATATCGGTCACTTCTTCCGGCCGTTCATCAATAAGAAGGATGATCAAAACCACATCCGGATGATTTTTGCGGATGGCGTTTGCCATTTTCTGCATGAGAACCGTTTTCCCTGTACGGGGAGGAGCTACGATGATACCGCGCTGACCCATACCGATGGGGGTGACAAGATCCACGACCCGCATGGAAATATCCGAGGGATCATTTTCCAGAACCAGCCGGCGGGTGGGGAAGTAGGGAGTCAGGTTGTTGAAGGGGATGATATTGCGTTTGTATTCCGGAGGCTGATGATTGATGGAATCCACTTTGCACATGGCAAAGAAACGCTCTTTTTCTCTGGGGGAACGGATCTGTCCGGTAATGAAATCCCCGGTCTTCACAGAAAAACGGCGGATCTGGGAGGGACTCAAAGAAATATCCTCGGAAGAGGGCAGGTAACTGTAAGCAGGAGAACGCAGGAAACCGAAACCATCCGGCAATATTTCCAGAAAACCGCTTCCATATACGATCCCGGAGCGTTCCGCATTGCTGCGCAAAATCTCAAAGATCAATTTGGATTTTTCCAATGCGCCAACTCCTTCAATGCCCATATCCCGTGCCATGGTACTCAATTCCTGCATGGATTTTTCCTGCAATTCGGTGATGTTCACGCTGGGAGCGTTCTGACGGACTTCCTGGAGCCCTTCATTGTTTCCCTGTGCTGTTTCGTGATTCGGGGCAGGAGGCATGGAAGCATTGTCATAATCCTGGGGGGCATATTCCTGATTGCCGGGAGGAGGAAGAGGATTATAATTATTCCGGTTGTTATTCATCATCTGCAACTTCATATCCTGCTGTCTGACAAAATTATCCTGGGGGCAGGAGTAATCCATTCTCCGGTAATCATTGTTCCTGTTGTTGTTATTATTGCGGTTGTTGTTATTGTTTCTGTTGTTGTTATTATTGCGGTTATTGTTCCTGTTGTTATTATTGCGGTTGTTGTTATTGTTCCTGTTGTTGTTATTATTGCGGTTGTTGTTATTGTTTCTGTTGTTGTTATTATTGCGGTTGTTGTTATTGTTCCTGTCAAATCTTTCATTGCGGTCAAACCTGTCATAATCCCGGTACATGGGATCACTCATGGCTTCTTTACGGTAATCATTAAGGACTTGATCTTCCGCTTCGGAAGAGGAAACAATATAATTATTTTCATCGTCGGAGGGGTCGGGCGGAACCTGAATATAGCCGGTCACAGGTTCAGGAACAGGAATATAATCATCCTCATCATCTTCTTCCGGAGGCCCGAAAGAAACTGCATTCATGGGAGCAGAAACAGCATTTGCCGGGGCAACAAGGGCATCCGGACGCACATTTTCCATATTTATCGGTTCTTCTTCCGCCATGGCAGGGGCTGAAGAAATATTTTCTTCCTGTTTTTCCTCCATCATTGCCTGCGGAACGGTTGACGGGTTATCCATACCGATCCTTTTATTTTTCGAGCCTTTGGGTCTCCCCGGACGGCGGGGGGCTGTCTGTTCAGCGGCAACGGATTCTTCTGCAACAGGAGAAACCGTATTATTCATATTTTCCTGTTCTGCGGGAGAAATGTTCATTTCTTCACTCATAAGTGCTCCTTATATTGATATGTAATTATTTTTCTTCTTCTATTTCCCGGACAAGTTTATCCAGAAGGATCCGGCACTGGTCATAAAGAGCCGGTAATGTGCCATTATTGATGATGACAAAATCCGCCTTTTCCATTTTGAGGGAATCCGGCATTTGGGAATCGATCCTTTTCTGTGCGTGTTCCCGTGTCCAGTTCCGTTTTAAAAGTCTTTCCATTCTTATATCATCTCTTGCCCAGACGGTAATGGTACGGAACATCTTCTCATCCCAGGAACTTTCAAAAAGAAGTGCCGCTTCCAGAATGGCAAAGGGACTCTGTTTTTCTTCTTCAAGTTTTTTTTCGATCCTGCGGAATATTTCAGGGTGCAGCAGATCATCCAGAAATTTTCTTTCATTTGCGTCATCAAAAATCTTTTCTGCTACTTTTTTCCGGTCAATAAAGCCATTCTGATCAAAAATATCCATTCCCCAGCGGGTGACCATGCGGGAAATGACTTCATTATCCTTTTCCTGATAAATGCTGTGACAGACTCTGTCTGCATCAATAACGCAAATACCTTCTTTTCTGAAAAAATCTGCAACTGCGGATTTACCGTTTCCGGGACCGCCGCTCAAACCAATAAGTTTCAATATATACTCCGGGATGTGCGTAAACAGTGATTTTTACACATTCAATTGTATGTTTTCATTTCTCCGGAAAGAGCCAGTTTTCTGGCAATACGGGCCTGGGCAAAATCGATTGGGGACCATGCCATCTTCCGGGAAACGCCGTTTCGGGGAAATCACCCTGTGATACATATAATGTATGCGGTATAATACAGAGTTACCATACATATTCCGCATCCGGTAAAAAGAAAACGGAAAAAAAGGGTGATTTTCTTGAATCAATGCTTTTAATTTATCATACATTGGTGTATATTCAAGTAGAAATTGAATTTTTTTTCTGAAAAAACTCTGAAAGGCTTTTTTATTATGAAGATTCTTTCCAGAAACCGAATGGCTGCCGGGAAATTTCTGGCTTTGGATGTGATCGAATATGAAGATAATAAGGGGATCGTCCGCAAATGGGAAAGTGTATCCCGTACATCCTGCGGCGGTGCGGTAGTCATCATCTGCCGCCTTGTGCCTTCTGATGAGATCGTGCTTGTGAAACAGTTCCGCCCCCCCGCCGGAAATATCATGCTGGAATTTCCCGCCGGACTTGTGGAGGAAAAGGAAGATCCGGCTGTCGCCGCCGTACGGGAATTAGCCGAGGAAACCGGTTTTCAGGGAAAGGTGAAAAAGATCCTGCCCCCCTCTTTCAGTTCCCCCGGCCTTACGTCCGAACAGGTGTTCTGGGCTGTCATGGAGGCAGAGGATACTCCGGAAAGTGAAAGACATACCCATTTTGATGAAGCAGAGGATATTGAGACTGTTACCGTGAAACGCTCTGAACTCTTTTCCTACCTGGAAAACTCCATGAAGGAAGGGGTTCTCATTGATTCCAAACTTTTTGCCTATGCGGCAGGATTAACGGATTGAGGATGGTGAAAAATGATGCTTTACGAAGGAACAATTATTGATGCTCATATCCATCCTTTCATCTGTGAAAAGGATTGTATAGGAAGATTCGGTACTCCTGCAACTTTGGAGGAAATGGCTTCCACATTGAGGGCAAATAATATCACAAGAGCGTGCGGAACGGTGATCGAAAGAAAAATAGCGGAAAGTTTTGAAGATATCCGGAAGTGGAACCGTATGGGGTTGCAGGCAAAAAGCCTTTATCCGGATCTTTTCATTCCCGGCATACATGTTCACGGGGCATTCCCGGAGGAGTCTGCACAGGAAATCGGATATATGTATGAAAAGGAAAATGTCCGCTGGATCGGGGAACTTGTCGCCCATTCCACCGGAACGGGGGCGTATGATTCCCCCGGTATGTTTGCCATTTATGAAACGGCAGTAAAATGGAATATGCCGGTAAATATCCATTGTGCTGATTTGGAAGTAGTGGAAAATGTGGTAAAGAATTTCCCCAAGTTGAATGTCATACTGGCTCATCCTGATGATGCGGCTTCCTTCCTTGCAAGAAGTGAATTGGTGAGCCGTTATGAGAATCTTTATCTGGATATTTCCGGAACGGGACTTTTCCGCTGGGGGATGTTGCAATATTGTGTGAAACTTTTGGGTGCACATAAGATCCTTTTCGGGACGGATTTCCCCATCTGTAATCCGGCAATGTATGTTGCCGGAGTATTGGCGGAAAAACTTTCCGAAAAAGAAAATGAACTCATTTTTGCCGGAAACTTTCTCCGGCTTACCGGACTGGCTTTATGAAACAGGAGAGTTTTTTATGAGGAAAAATCTTCCTTTTACTGTAACAGCCCCTCATGTTCTGCCGGAGATGCGGTATTGCAAACTGGAAAATGGAAAATATGCAGATACGGCAGAATTTTTCCTTGATAAAAAGGCGGATTGCACCAAAGGAAAGGGCAGATTGGAAAAACTTTTCCCTTTCCGGCAAAAAGATGGTTTTCCTTTTCTTGTGGAAAAATGGGAAAATGCCCCCGATAAGGAGGGGTATTTTCTGGAAATAACCACTGAAAAAATCGTGCTGAAATTTGCTTCCGCAAGAGGGTATCTTCATGCCTGCCGCACTTTGAAACAACTTCGCAACGGTTCTTTCATCCCCTGCGGGATCATTGAGGATTATCCGGCTCTTCCTCTGCGGGGGTTTCATGTGAATCTGGCATCCTGCCGTCAATTTGAGGAGGACGATGTCCGTGCCCTGTTGGAAAAAGCAGGGAAATTCAAACTCAATACTTTTCTTCTGGAATATAATGAGCGTTTTCCCTTTTCCTCCCATCCGGCAATATCCTCCTGCAATGCTTTCACAAAAGAAGATGTGCGTTCTTTTGAAAAGATTTGTGCGGAAAATGCCATTGAGATCATTCCTCTGGTACAGTGCCTCGGTCACAATGCCCATATCAACCGTTTGGAAGAATATGGAAAATATTTTGAACCGGATTTCCCCGACGGCAGAAAAAGTGCCCAGCTGTGTCCTTTAAATGAGGAGTCTTACACTCTTTTTACCACTCTTGCGGAAGAGATCATGCAAGCACACCCCAATGGAAAATATCTGCATATAGGCGGGGATGAAGCCCGCAGTATGGGGGCGTGTCCCAAGTGTCAGGAATATGTGCAGAAATACGGGGAGGGGAAATTATATGTGGAGTATATCAATAAATGTGCCGCCTTTGTCAGAAACTGCGGCAGAATCCCCATTATCTGGGATGATATGCTTTCCCGGCATCCGGATCTGATGGAGAAAATGGATAAGGATATTGTGATCATGGTCTGGGATTACTGGACAACAAGTGACCCCAGTCCCATTACTGTATTCCGTCCGGCGGGCCGGGGGATCGTTACAGATAAAAGCATGGCGGAGGGAAATTTTGCAAAACTGGAACAGCCTGAAAAACTTATAGCAGAAACTTTTGCAAGAGTGGAAGAATTTGAAACTCTTGCAGAAAGCAATGAGGGAAGTAAAATCTTTTCCACATATCTGGGAAAGGATTTTCCGCAAAAGTGTACTGCTTTCCCCTTTGTGGATCTCTATAAGGATAAAGGTTTTACCGTTATCGGGGCACCTACCACACTGGGGAATACGGTGGATGATATCTATGGACTTCCCAACTTCATGCGTTTCAGAAAAAATATTTTTGCATACGCGCAAAAGTGTAAAAAATATTCTCTTTCAGGCATGATCACAACTTCCTGGTATGATTTCCCCCCTGAAATATTGGAAATGGGGCTTATTTGTACGGCAAATGATTTGTGGACAAAATAAAATAAGGAAAAGAAAAATGAATTTTATTCAGATCCCGGAAGGGATGGAAACAAAATATTTTGTAATGGATGAACATGCTCTTCATGATGTTCCGGAACTCCTCAATCTGGCTTTTCCCGGCAAGACCCCCTGGATCATTGCTGATGAAAATACCTGGAATGCCGCAGGAAAAGAACTTTCCGCAATGCTGAAAACAAAGAAAGAAGCCAAAATCTTTCCTGCTGTGCCGAGATTGCATCCGGATAATGCCATTTGTGATGAACTGGCAAAAGAAATGGATGATACTCTTGTTCCTGTTGCCGTGGGGTCGGGAGTTATCAATGACATTGTGAAACGGGCTTCCGGCGTGGCGGGGATCCCCTATTGCTGTGTACCTACTGCCGCTTCGGTGGATGGGTATACCTCTTACGGTGCGGCATTGTCTGTGGACGGGTTCAAAAAGACCATGCCCTGTCCGGCTCCTTACGCCATCATCGTGGATCTTTCCGTATTGAAAAGAGCTCCTGCGGAAATGTTTGCTTCCGGCTATGCGGATCTTCTTACCAAAGTTCCCGCCGGAGCGGACTGGTTCATTGCGGAAAGTATGAGATACGAAAAACGCAGAGCGGATGTGTGGACTCTTGTGCAGAAAGATCTGCGGAAATGGGTGAAAGATCAGCCTGATTTGTATAATGTTTTCATGGGACTTGCCGCAACCGGATATTCCATGCAGATGTACCGGGATTCCCGCCCTGCTTCCGGTGCGGAACATCTCATGAGTCATGTATGGGAAATGGAAGGACTTTCTTATAAAGGGGAAGATGTTTCCCACGGGTTCAAAGTTGCCATTGGAACTATGGCAAGTGTGAGACTCATGTACTTTATCATCAATCACTCTTTTGAGGAACTTGTTCCCTTTATGGAAGAACCGGAAACAAGGGAGGAATATGAAAAAAGAGTGGATGCGCTTCTTGTCAAAGGCTGTTACGGAACAGCCAAAGATGTGGCAATGGAAAAATATTTCACCCCGGAAGAGATGAAAGAACGGCGGAAAAAAATGAAAGAGATCTGGGGACAACTGCAAAAAGATATGAAAAATCAACTTTTCACAGTTGCCGAATTTGAAGAACTCTTGAAAAAATCTTCCGTTCCGGTGCTTCCGGAGGAGATCGGACTTGACAGAGAACAGTATATCCATGGTGTTTTGACTGCCCAGCTTATCCGGAAACGCTATACCATTCTGGATTTTCTCTATGAAGCGGGACTCCTCAACAAAGCGGTAAAGGAAGTATTGTAAAAAAATGGAAAACAGGGAAAATATGGAAAAAAGTACAGTAAAAGAATTGTTGAATAAAGAGAATCTATCCGGAAAAAAATATTTTTATCCGCTTCTTCTTTCTATTCTTACTGCAGCAATTTTTTCCATATCTCTTCCTTACGGTTTTCTTACGGACTGGGATGATCACGCCTTTATCGTGAATAATCCTCTCCTTGTTCCCTCCTGGAAGAATATCATAGCATTAAGTACTTCCACTTTTCAGGATCTTTATACCCCTCTTCCCATGCTTTCCCTTATGCTGGATAAGGCATTGTTCGGGTTGAATCCCATGCTGTTCCGGTTGGAAAATATCCTGTGGCATATTGCAGGAGCATTGTTTCTGTATGGGATATTGCGGCAGCTGCATATCAAAGGATTTATTGCCTTTGCCGGAGCGTTGTTATGGGCGGTGCATCCGCAGAAAGTGGAAAGTGTCGTATGGATCACTGAAAGAAAAGATGTGCTTTGCGGAGCGTTTTTCTTTATGAGTATCTATTTTTTCCTGAAATCTCTGCGGCAGGGGAAGATCCCCTTTGCTGCATGTGTTGCCGGGATCCTTGCGCTTGCCTCCAAACCGGCAGCTGTGCCGCTTCCGGGTATCATGATCCTTGCGGCACTTTGTTTATACGGGAAAAAACGCTCCACAAAAGAATATTGCAAAGTATTGCTTTTCCCTCTGCTTCTTTTTTCCGGAATGATCCTCTATTCCTATCATGTGACAAGCAAAGGTTTTCCCGGCGGATTGGAAAAAAATTATTTTGTTGTTTTCCACAATCTTTTCTGGTATCCTGCCACTGCCCTCATTCCCTTTGAATTAAGTCCCATGTATCCGAATCTGAAAGAATGGTCATGGCGGAGTTATTTTCTCATTCCCGGATGTGCGGGGGTGTTGCTGTTGCTTTTCCTGTTATACAAAAACAAACTTCCCCGAAAAGTATATTGGACTTTTTTCCTTGTTAGTGGCGGGACTCTCGTACCCGTTCTGGGATTATTGAGTTATACGGCAATGGATCATTGTGACAGATATAATTATCTGGTATCCGGGTGTATCTTTGCTTTTGTCTGTGCCTGTGTCAGCAAATATCTGAAAGACAATCCGGACAAAAAGAAAAATTTTCTTCTGCTTTTTCTTGTTATCATCCTTTTATATTCTTTCCGGACTCTTTCCTACATCCCCGTATGGAAAAATTGTGATACGCTTTTTACCTATGCCGTAGTCAACGGACGGCCGGCAAATCATACAGCCATTGAAAATGGTGTGATGTCCGCCATAAAAAGCAACAACACCTTTTTGATGCGGCAATTTGCTTCTTATATGCTTTATGATTTTGAAAAATATTTCCCGGAAGCAACCCATTTACAGCACACCGCTCTCTTTTTCAATGCCCACGCCGCCCTGTTGGAAGGGAAAAAGAATGAAGCATGGGAGTATTACAAAGTTCTTTCTCTCCTTATCCGGAGTGGGGAACTGGATCTTATGCGGCCTGCCGAATTTCTTCCGGTTCTGATGCGGGGGGGAGCGGAAATCAGTATTCAGGCAAATGCTCCGGGGGAAGCCATACTCTTTTTCCGGGAATATTTCAGGGTGAAAAAGGAGAAAACAAAGGAGTATTATTATATGCAGGAAAAATACCGTATCCTGCTGCAAAAAGTTGAAAAAAAAACAGTTTCCTGCCGATAAACATTTTTCAGATGTATTTTTTTTATTTTTTTTGCTTCTTTCCATTGAAAGAAGTTAATAACATACTATATTTGAGTAGAACTCAATTTTTTTCCATATTTGAATGGAACTCAATTTTTCAAAAACAAGGAATGAAAAATGAATCTGATCTTTCAGGAGTCTTTTGATTCTTTTCTTAATGGCCTGCCCGGAGCATGGTATGTGGAAAGCAATTCCGATCTCAAGGAAGTGCCAGCTTTCCGCTGCGGGGAAAAATGTATCGAATTTCTTTCAGCCGGCAATAAGTACCTCCCCATCATTCCCGCACTTACCGATTTTATTGTGGAAGGAACTTTTTCTTTCAGTTTGAAAGCCGCCGGTTCTTTCGGTATGTATATTTCCTTCGGCTACGATCCCGGAACGGGAAGGGGGGAAACTCTTCATATCAAACGCCCCAATGATGAAAAGTTCCTTTACCTGGAAAAAGGTTCCATGCGGGCAAATATTTATACTGTTGCGGAAAGCAGAAAATTTCCTGTGGAAGATGAAGTTTTCAACGCTCCTTTTAATGTGAAACTGGAACGGAAGGGTACAAATCTGCAAGTGGAACTTTTCGGTATGAAAACCACTTTCAAAGTAAAGAAAAATTCCGGAATGATCGCTTTTTCCCGTGACCATTTCTACGATATCCTCAAACTGACAAAAATGGAGATAAGCGGCAGCAATGCTCAAAAAGGGAAAAAACTTGCTTCTTTCACCGTTTCTCTGCCTCAACAGCATACATTTTACCCCATTTACTGCGATGTCGTACTTACCGATTACGGCTCCTGTATGGATGCTTCTCTCAAACTGCACGGCAGTACCCAGGAAACAGAAGCAGGGGAGGGCAATTACCATGCCGTCCGTTGTGATAAATTGCGCAATCCCTACTTGAAAGTCATTACAAAGGAAAAAACGGAAAAGTTTGTGATTTTTGACCGGGAACTGATCCTTGCCGTCCAAAGTCTTGTAAAACCCTATTTCTATGAACGCCTTTACAAGCGTCCCCCCTGGCCCTTTATCCGCAATGTGCGTTTTATGAAGCCGGAAATACCTTTCAATCTTGCCATCGGCGCAGATTCTTACATACACTCCACCTTGCGGCAGATGGCGCAAAGCCCCTCTGAAACTGTTTTTGATGTGGAAGGAAATGTGCTCTATTCCGGTCAGGGGATCACGGATGAAAATACCTTTAAATGTGAGTTTTTCTCCCAGAAAAAGAAAAAGATGATGGCAAAGATCCCCAAAAGCGATCCCCGGTATGATGACGCCATCCGTTTTCTGGAAAACAACCACTTTTTCTTTGAAAAGGAGGATGCGCTTTTCTCCATCCGTCTTACAGGAAAAGCTTTCCTGCCCGGCTCTTACGAGGTCACATTGGAGGATGCTTTCTTCCGGTGTATGAAAAAATTGAAATGCAAAACGGTATTTTCCACAGGAGAACTGGGAGAAACGGTGCTGAATATCGCCGATATTACTTTTGAAAAAATTTCTTCTTTGCCTTGCGGCGTATATCATTTGCGAGTCAAAAGTACTGATCCATCCCTGGAAGCATGGGAGGAATATTGCGCTTTTGAAGTCATGAGCAATAAAAAGAATGCACTCTGTCCGCCGTTGGCTTCCGGATTGCCTTATTTGTATAACAGCCGGACGGAAACAAGGGGATTGCTTACCGATGGCGTGGAAGTCTGGAAAGGGGAAAGCAGTGATCTGCCCCACTATCATGCCTGCGCCAACTTCCTGCCCAAAGCGGCAAGGGATTTTGATGTGATCCCTACCGTCCACGCTTATCAGAGAGAGTTTTTTCTGTGGCTGGGTTCCCGCTGTGCAGATAAACCCGCCTGGGAAGATAATCTGGATCTGATCGCAAAATCCGATTATTTGAATATCTGTACCTATTTCAATCAGGTTTCCAGTTTGTGGCGTATGGCTTACGGCGGAAACAGACTCGTAAAGTTTTATGAACTGGCAAAAAGCCTTAATGACCCGGAATTTGATCTGAAAGAATTGGAAAAAGCAGTTAAAAAGATCAAAAAAGAGAGCACTTTCCGGAAAGATGTCACCTCATCGAGCAACTCTTTCAAAGATATCGTCAGTTACCATAATTATTATGTCATGGCGAAAAAGTACTGGGAAAAGTGGTTGGATGTACTTAATGAAGATATGGCGGAACAACATGCAACAATGTTGAAAGAATTGCGGAAATACAGTCCGAATCTCCGGTACTCCATGTATGGACCCGCCCATATTTATGTGGGACATCTGAAAGGACATGATTTCTCCCGCTTTCTGTGTGTGGATAAGATCGATCCGTCCAATTTGGGATTCTGGCAGTATGAAGATTATCCCTTCGCCTGCCGTTACAAACTGGATCGGGGTTCCTACTATCTTACAAGTCACCTTATGACCCATCCTGAAGCAAGGATCTATCCGGAAGTTTATGCCGGTGCCGGCGGTTTCGGCTGTCCGGATGGTGCTGTATTTTTTGCCCATCCCCCTCACGGTATCCGGTATAAAGAATACCCCAACCGTATCATCCGGCAAAGTTACGAATTCGTATATGCTTCCGCCCACATAGGAAACGATGGAATGTACCATTACTGGGAAAACCGCGGCTTCCAGGCGTGTTCTTTCAACCGGGAATGGTATAAAGCACTCCTTACCGGATGGGGGGTGGTGACAAGTCATGCTCCCGCGCGTCCCTGGAGATCGCCGGCATTTGTTACAAGCGACAGTTCCCGCAGGGCACATAATCAGCAGATCCTGACTGATGTTGCCCTTGATCTTATTATTGACGTCCGTAATACTGCCGCTGAAGATGTGCCTTTCCTCTATCTCGAATCAAGAGCGAACTCTCTTTGCAACGGCTTCCAGGTTATGGAGGAGAATCTGCTTTCCCTTACCAAAAACGATACCCCTCTTCTTGTTCTGCCTCCTCTCCGGGGAATGAGTGAAAAAACACTGCTTCATATCCGTAAACTGCACAAGGAAGGGGTGAACCTTATTGCCAGTGAAGATGTGGAAGGATTGGAAGATCTTTTCGGAGTAAAGGAAACCGGGAAAAAGGTGAAAGTAACGCGTGTGGTTGGAAAAAATGGTTTCCTTGAAGGAAATTATGAAATATGTGATGATGATCTCTGCACCGGCTCTTATGTTCTCAACGGCGCAAAAGTGCTTCTGGATGCGGAAATACCGGTTCTCACCATCAAAAAGAATGGAAAGGCTTCTGCCGCATTCTTCAATGTGCCGCCCCACATGATCAAAGGCGACCGCCTCCACTTGCGTCTGGGGTATGGAAAAGACAGTATCAGTTCCTTTATGACAAAGGCCGTGGGGGAACTCTTCCGCCTCCTGGGGGATGTGGAAGTCTTTGCCGATAAGGGAAGAATACAGGCATGCCGGACAAAACAGGGGAAAGATGTCGTTCTTATCAGCAATGAGGATGATGATAACAGAATAACTGCGGTCGTGACGGTGAAAAAGAGTGCCGGCAGAAAATCTGTGGAAAGTTGTGACAAACCCTATGCTGTCCTGCCCGCAGAAAACGGATATATGAAAATCCGGATAAATCTGCCTGCCGGAGAAGCTGCTGCAATAGTCTTCAGATAATATATATAAGGAGTAAAAATGGAAAAGAAAACAAAGACGACCCTGATTTTTCAGGAAACATTTGAGTCTTCCCTCAATGATCTTCCGGGCGCGTGGTATGTGGAACGCAACTCGGATTTGAAGGAAGTTCCAGCCATCCGCAGAGGGGAAAAGTGCATTGAATTTCTTTCTGCCGGAAATAAATATCTTCCCATTATCCCCGATGTAACTGATTTTCAGCTGAAAAGTACTTTTTCTTTCAGCATCAAAGCCGGCCGTCTTTTCTGTCTTCTCATCTCTTTCGGCTATGATACTGTAACCGGCAGAGGACAGGCATTACGCATTGCCAGAGCGCAGAATTCCACTGTGACCACCTTTGAAGTCGGTACTATGCACGCCAATATTTTTACGGCGACAGAGAAAAAAGAATTCCCCATGGAAGAGGATATTTTCAATCATCCCTTTGATCTGGAAATGGAAGTAAAAAACAATACTCTTACTATTGATACTCTGGGAGTGAAAACTTCTTTCAAGGTCAAAAAATCCAGCGGGGCAATTGCCATCAGCAGAGAACACTTCTATGATATATTGAAACTTACCCGGATGGAAATATATGCTCCCTCCACAGCGAAGGGGAAGAAAATCGCTTCTTTCACTGTTTCCATGCCGGAAGATATCACATTCTATCCCATTTACTGCGATGTCGTCCTTACCGATTACGGAACCTGTCTGGATGCTTCTCTCAAATTTCACGGCAGCAGTCAGGAAACAGAAGCAGGGGAGGGGACTTATCACGGGATGCGGAACGATCAGCTTATCCGGCCCTATCTGAAAGTCCTGACCGGGGAAAAAATTGATAAATATGTGATTTTCGACCGTAAGATCTTCCTTTGCGTCCAGAGCCTTGTGAAGCCCCACTTCTATGAAAGACTCTGTGAAAAAGTGCCCTGGCCCTTTATCCGCAATGTGCGTTTTATGAAGCCTGAAGGCAAATTCGATCTTGCCATCGGTGCAGATACCTATGTGCCTGCCACCTTGCGGGATATGGCACAAAGCCCCTCTGAAACGATTTTCGATTTGAAAGGCAATGTTCTTTATTCCGGACTTGGCTTTACGGAAAAAAAGATCAAATGTGAATTTATCTCCCAGGAAAAGAAGAAAGTTCTTGCTCTTCTGCCCAAAACCGATCCCCGGTATGATAAAGCAGTGGAGTTCCAGAAAAACAACCACTTCTTCCTGGAAAAGGAAGACGCTCTTTTCAAGATCCTTCTTACAGGAAAAGAGTTGCTGCCTTCTTCCTTTGAGGTCATTCTGGAAGATGCGTTCTTCCGGGCTGTTAAAAAACTCAAATGCAAAGTAAGTTTTTCGGAACGGAAAGTGGGAGTTTCTTCCTTTGCTTCCGCACTTTTGGAAGTGGAAAAAATTTCTTCTTTGACTTGCGGCGTATATCACTTGCGCATCAAAAGTACCGATGTCATCTTCCCCGCATGGGAGGAATATTGCGCTTTTGAAGTTTTGAGTACAAAGAAAGATGCACTCTGCCCGCCGCTGGCTTCGGGTCTTCCCTATATTTACAATGGAAGAACGGAAACAAGGGGACTTCTTACCGATGGATTTGATGTCTGGATGGGGAAAAGTACAGATTTGCCCCACTATCACGCCTGTTCCAACTTCCTGCCCAAAGCAGCGAGGGATTTTGATGTGAATCCCACCGTCCACGCATTGAAAAGAGAGTCTTTCCTGTGGCTGGGGACACGCTGTGCCGATGATCCCATGCCGGAACATAATCTGGATCTTATTGCCAAAAGCGATTATGTGAATGTATGCGAATACCTCAATCAGTTCTGTGCATTGTGGCGGCACACCTACGGCGGAAGAAGACTGGAAAAACTCTATAAATTTGTAAAGGAAACCAAAGATCCTGATTTTGATCTCAAAAGCATGGAAAAAACCATAAAAGCGTGGAAAAAATCCAAAAATGAAAACGGGATCTGGGATTGTTTTGCTTTCAAAGATTATCTCTCTGAACACAACTACCGGGTACTTACTGAAAAATACTGGGAAGAATATCTGGATATGTTCAATAAAGATGTGGTGGAAGAACACCGGGAATTTCTCAAAGAAATGAAGAAGGTAAATCCCAAACTCAAAGTTTCCATGTATGGGCCGGCCGCCATTTATGCCGCCCACCTGAAAGGTGCAGAATTTTCCAGGTATGTTGGGGGTGATGATTTTACACAGGAAGAGATGGGCTTCTGGCAGTATGAGGATTACCCCTATGCCTGCCGGTACGGGATCGAAAGAGGTTCCTACTATATGACAAGTCATCTTCTGAATCATCCCGGCGCAAGAGTTTATCCTGAAATTTACACTGCCGGGGGTGGACAGGGCTGTCCGGATGGAGCTGTATTCTATGCCCATCCGCCTATGGGCGTCCGTCCTGTGGAATATCCCAACCGTATGATCCGCCAGACCTATGAATTTGCTTTTGCCACCGGACACTTCCGGGAGGATGGGTACCATTTCTGGGAGAACAAAGGTTTCCAGGCCTGCGGCTTTACCAGAGCGTGGTTCAAGACTCTCCTTACCGCATGGCGGGCGGTTGCCGATTATATCCCGGAAAGACCTCTCTGCTCTCCTGCATTTGTCACAAGCAACGGTTCCCGCAGAGCCCATGAAAGAATGCTGAACTCCTACGGCAATATCATAGATGTACGCAATACCGCTTCCGAAGATGTGCCTTATATCTATGAACAAACCCGTCAGCACCATCTTTGCAACGGCTTCCAGGTGATGGAGGAAAATCTTATACTTCTTACTTCTGCCGATACCAATGTACTTGTTCTGCCCCCCTTGAAAGGAATGAAGAAAGAGACATTGGCGCATATCCGCAAACTGCATAAGGAAGGAGTGGGACTTCTTGCCTGTGAAGATGTAAGTGGCTTGGAAGATCTTTTCGGTGTAAAGAATACGGGAAAGAAAAAGACCATTACCAAAGTGACCGCAGCAAAAGATTTCTGCAATGGCGGAATGGAGATCTGCGATGATGAAAGATGCAAAGGTTCTTACATTGCCGACGGTGCAAAAGTGCTTCTGAACGCGGAAATACCGGTTCTCACCATCAAGAAAAACGGCAAGGCTTCTGCCGCATTCTTCAATGTGCCGCCCCATCTTGTGAAAGAGGACAGACTGCATTTGCGTCTGGGATACGGTAAAGACGGAATAAGCGATCTTATTTCCCTGGCGGTTGCTGAAGTGATCAAACTTCTTTCCACGCCGGAAGTTACTGCCGATAAAGGCAGGTTGATCGCCTGCAAAGCCAAAAGCGGGGAAACCCTTGTCTTTATCGGCAACGATAATGATGACGCTGCGGAGATCTTTACGGTAAGGATCAAAAAAGCTCCGGGAAGAAAAGCTCTTCTCAAATGCGATAAGCCCTGCACAGCGTTGAAAGGGGATAAGAATTATATGGTATTCCGGGTGGCTCTGGAAGCCGGGGATGCCGCTGTTATGGTATTCCAATAAAATTACTGTAACACATTGATCCTGGCAGGATGGGGTTTCTCATCCTGCCTTTTTTGTATATACTTAAAAAAAAGAAAAATTTATCTCTTTTCAGGGCAAAAAAAACTGCTGCAAAGTCTTTTTCAAACTTTCGCAGCAGCCTTTTCAGAAATAATTATTCAATCAATCTTTCACGATCACGGCAAGGAGAACAAGATCTTCATCACTTGCTCCTTCAATACTGTGCCCTTCACCGCTGTTGGTAAGAGAACCGTCTCCGGGGAAAAGTTCACATTCCACTCCGTTATCATTATACTTTCCCTTTCCGGAAAGTATATAGTAAAGTTCCGCTTCCTTTTCATGCACATGATAGCCGATGGATTCCCCTTTTTTCAGGGTGATCACAGTAAATAACCGCATATTTGCCGGAAGTTCCCCTTTGGCTCCCTCCCAGATATGGGCAAAAACGGCATCCCCGTTGCCGCCACGCACATTGTGGCGGATCTCAATGGCTTTTTCTTCTGCTCTTCTGATCATAAGAATTCCATACTGTTTTACCGGGCCGAAAATATTGCCGTACATCTTTTCATTGAGGGATTCCACAAAGGCACTGACCTTGGTGAATGTACTGCACGGGTCGGTTGTCTGGTCCATGCAGTCCCCGTCCAGACGCAACAGCGGCAGATTGATCTTCTTCAACTCTTCCTGCAAGTGTTTGGAGAAGCAGCTGTCCGCAAGAGAGCAACGGCTGAATCCATGATTATACAGGATACAACCATTCAAATGGGCGTCTTTTGTATTCTGGCAGATATATTCCACACGCAATTTCGGATCAAGATAACCTACGGTCAGCAATTTTCTTGCCAGAGAACGGTAGGGATCATCCGGATCAAGTGCGGCCCAGTCCACAAAGTTCACTTCTTCAAAGACGATAGGCGCATTGCAGGTCAATTCGATGAAGTCCAGCAATTTTGTATCATAGAAAGGCGGCAGGTGCAACCACAGAATACGGTGGGTTTCCTGTTTGTCCAGCCCCAATTTTTCCAGTACTTCTCTTCTTGCAAGCAGATCTTCATAATACTGTTTCTGGATATCCACCATCTCCTGTTTTCCCCACAACTGGGAGAAAAGCACTGCATTGTAAACGGCTTCCGCTCCACGCAGCAACGGCGGACTGTTCCAGCGCAAATAGTTGCATTTTTTGGTAATGGCTGCCGCTTCATTGGAAAGGTGACAGGCTTCCGCAAGTCTTCCCTCATCCAGTTTTCTGCCGAAGGCTTTTTCCATTCCGGCAACGGCTGACTTCAAACCTTCTGCAATAACTTCCACTGTCTGTTCGCTTTCCAGACGCACCGGAGTTTGCAGAGAGAAGAATTTATCCATGAAATTATTTTCTCTTGCCAGATCCTGGAAGATCCTTTCCCCCTGCTGACAGGGCTGGGATGTGGAAACAGCAAAATCCGCTTTGGGAAGTTCCACTCCTTCCAATACCCGCAGGAAAGAACAGGTTTCCGCAGAGAATCCTTTGTATGCCGCTACATCCAGAGCTTTTCTCACCCGTTTGGAATTTCTGGCGAACAATGCCGCATATGTTTCCAGTGTGAGGATCCTTGTATCAAAGGCATTGAGGATCTCTGTGGGGAAGAAAAGGTTTCTCCATACAAGAGGTCTTCCATCATCGGAAGCGCGGCCCAGAAATTCTCTTCTTGTGGAGGAGGCACGCATGGGAACAGATTTCAGGGGGATATCCGGATAGAATGTCTTTTTCTCTTCCAGAGTTCCTTTGAGAGAATAGTTCTTTCTTGCAAGGCAGGCGGCTCCCAATGCTCCCATGACTTTATGATATTCCGGAATGATGATATTATTGCCGGAGATCTCTTTCAGATAGTAGGCGACCGCTTTATTGGCGGCTACCCCGCCCTGGAAGAGAATATCGCCTTTGTAAGAGAAAAGGATCTCTCCAACGCCGGAAATAATGGTACGGGCTTGTGCACGGCAGGCTCCGGCAATGATCTCGCCGATAGGATAACGGTTTTTGAACTTGTTGATGGAAGTTGCACTCAAAACGGCGCAGACGCTGGAAAATTCCAAGCGGGAATCATAATTGACTTTTTCCGCCATCTCTTCCACCGGAATACCCAGTTTCAAGGCAACTGAATCCAGAAACGCCCCTGTTCCGGCAGCGCAGATCCCGCTCAGTTTGGAGACCCACATCTGCATGGCATCATTGTAAAGCATGGCTTTGGAGTCCTGTCCGCCCACGTCCAGAATCGCTTTGCAGTTGGGGTAGTAGTGGGTTGCACCTGCCACATGGGCAGAAACTTCGCTTACATGGAAATCATAGGGGATGAAACGGTCAAGATCTTCCACGATCTGACTGCCGGTAACGCCGGTAAAGAGAATATCCTCTCTTTTTACTTCCGCTTCTTTGAGAAAATCATCTACAATGACTTTCAGTGAACCAAGATTACAATGCCCGCAATTGGAGCAATGACCGGAACAGGTGAGTTTTGCAGACTCCACCGGTCTTGTTCTCTGGTATGTAGAATGTTTCACCTTACCTTCTGTGGTCAGGAGAACTGCTTTGATAGTGGTGGAACCAATATCAACACCTAAAAAGTATTTGTTTTCCATTGCTCGCCTTTTGCTTGCTCTTCCATTTTGCAGGAAGAAAGATTATAATATTCTTTTTAAACTATACACCCAAAAACCTTTTTTGTCCAATTTAAATGGAAAATTACCAATAAAAATTCGCTTTTTTTCCCGTTTTCAGTGTTTTTCCGGTATAAAAAAGCGTTTTACAGCGGTTCTTGCCCGTCAAATAAAAAAATCAACGCAAAAAATATTTTTATCATGTTGTAAAAAAAGGAAGAGAATATATATTATTCCTCAAATATACTGCCGCATTCTGAGCGCAGGCGGCAGTTGGCATTTTGAATCACTCAACGGGAGAAAATATGGATTATTACGGAAAACGATACAATGCTTACAAGGCAAATCTTCACTCGCATACAAAAAACTCCGACGGGGCATACTCTCCCGGGGAACTTATTGAGATCTATGCGGACAACTCTTATGATGTCCTTGCCTTTACCGATCACCGCAAAACCAATCCCGTTTCCACTTACGATGGAAAGGGAATGACTCTTATTTCCGGTATCGAACTGCATCCCGTCGGCCCCCGCAATCTCCCCTGGCATCTTCTGGCTCTCCATGTGCCGGAAGATTTCCCCGGAGAATATGAAAGCGCAGAAAAAGCCATTACAGCAGTTATCCTTGCCGGCGGTATCGTTTTCTGCGCCCATCCCCACTGGTGCGGCTTTTCTTCTGCAGATGTCCTTGCTTTGAACGGAATATCCGGTATCGAAGTATATAACTCCTCCTGCCGTTTCATCGGAAAAGCCTATAATGATCAATGCTGGGATGAACTTTCCAATGCCGGATATGTTCTGGGCGCACTTGCCGTGGATGATACCCATAATTCCAGTCATCTTTTCGGCGGCTGGACAATGATCCTTGCTGAAGATAAAAGTCCCGCTTCTCTCATGGAATCTTTGAAAAACGGCAGATACTATGCCACCCAGGGGCCTCAATTCCACCGTCTCGCCCTTAACGGCAGAATTTTTGAAGCGGAATTTACAGAGGCTGCCGAAGTGATCATTTACTTCAACAACAGCCGGGGCATCTGCGTTACCGCTCCCAATTTCCCCGATTACGGAACAAATAATATTGTCAGTTCTTTTGCAAAAGAGATCCCCGAAACTTATACCGGTCCCATCCGCTGCCGCATCCGGGATAAAGAGGGAAGATATGCCTGGACGACCCCGGTTTATGTTTCCTGATTGAGATTAACCTGTTAATAAGAAAATCCCTGTTGCAACTTCTTGCAACAGGGATTTTTTATTGATTTGTTTTCAGGCGATCTCTTCCCGGATACTTTCATTTTCATCCACAAAAAGTTTCAATAAGTGGATCTTGCGTTCATCCGCCTTTAAAATCTCCACTCCGATAAGGGAATCGGCAAACCGGAAACACTCTCCCGGATCCGGGATCCTGCCCAGTTTGCTGCAAATGATCCCTCCGATAGTATCCGCATCATCGCTTTCCGGCAGTTCTGCTTCCATGATCTCATTGACACATGCTACCGGCGTTCTTGCCTCCATCACGATGGAGCCATCCGGCATCAACTGGGGTTTCTGTTTGTCTTCTTTATCCGAATCATATTCATCCTGCACATCTCCAATGATCTCTTCAATGATATCCTCAAATGTGATGATCCCGGATGTTCCTCCATATTCATCAATGACCACAGCAAAGTGGTTGTGCAATCTTTTAAACTCTTCCAGCAATTCCCCCACTTCTTTGGATTCCGGTACGAAAATGGGGATATGGGAAAGCTGATCCAGTGTTTTTCCCTCAATGCGGTTCTGGTCGATAAAGTCCTTTGCATAGATGATCCCTTTGATCTCATCCACTGTACGGGCATAGATGGGGATACGGCTGTGACCGGACTCCACAAAGCACTTTTTCGCTTCTTCGATACTTGCCGTTGCCGGAAGTGCTTTCACCTCCACTCGGGGAGTCATGATCTCATGTACTGTCATATCATCCAGGTCAAGGATCCCCCGGATCATCCGTTTTTCCCCTTCTTCCAGATCGTCATCTTTATTGTCCGAGTGTTTGTCCACAAAGGAAAGGATTTCATCTTCTGCGCCTACTTTCTCTTCCTCATCTCTCTGATCCAGAGCATTATCCCTTAATAATTTCATTATGAACATAACAGGCAGAAGAAATGTTTCCGTAAGGAAAGAAACCACAGGAACCGTAAAACGCAGAAGAAAAATATCAAACCGGAAAAGTGCCAGCCGGGAAAAAATCTCCCCCAATGCCCAGGCAATAAAAACCGCAATGACCATAATGGAAAAACTGCTTCCCCGTACATATTTATCAAAATACTCCCGGACTACAAGGTAGGAAAATACCCCCAGAAAGGTAATGAGAAGAAACAGGAGCAGTTTGAACCCTCCGCGGATGGAATCATTTTTCTGCCGCCATCTGGAAAGTTTCGCAGCAAATGCCGCATCACTTTCCTCCAATTTATGGATCATGCCGCCGGAAAGGTGGTCAAAGGCTTCATATGCACAGAAAAAAACAAGAAAAAGTGTATAAAAAAGAATCAGTAATTCCAGTTGAATAATCATACGGTTTTGCGAGCCTCCCTGCGGACAGGTTCAGAAAAAAGTTTTTCCAGATCGAAAAGTTTTTCCAGTTCATCCATACATTGTTTTTCTCTTCTTCTCATTTTCCTCTTGAGAGAAGGTTGCAGATCATCATTGCCTGCCGCATGAAGCAATCCATGCACCACATATAATGCCAGTTCCCTGCCATAAGGGATATTGCGTTTTCCTCCCTGGATCTCCGCTGCCGCCGGGCAGACGATCAGATCCACTTCCGCCATACTTTCCTCTTCCTCATCCATGCCATCGAATCCCTCTTCCATGGGGATCTGCGGCATGAATGACTCTCTGTAATCAAAGCAGATCACATCCGTCAAGCCCGTATGCCCCACAAGACTTTCATTGGCTCTTTTCATTTCCTCCGCTGAAACAAAGGCGATGGAAAGACACTTTGTAATGCCGCAACCCGTGACCCGGACTGCCTCCTTTACAAAGTTTCTGAATATTTTCAGGTCAGGCCTCTTATAAAGAGTTTTTTCCGGCCGCCACGAAAAGATCGTCTTCATTTTTTTCCTCTTTGTTATCTTTGGGGTATGCTATTCTTATATGACTCATGGAAATAAGAGTTTTTGTAATACTTTTCCGGATCATTCCCAGTTCCCGCATGGAAAGGAAGGAATCTTCCAGCTGACCGTCTTTCATCTTCCCGTTTATGATATTGGTGACCAACTGCTCCACCGTTTCCGCAGAGGCATCTTTCAGGCTTCTGCTTGCCGCTTCACAGCAATCGGAAAGCATGAGGATACCGATCTCTTTGGAAGAGGGTTTCGGTCCGGAATACCGGAAGTCAGCAGCATCAACATTTTTGTTTTCCCTTTTTGCCTCCGCTTCCGCCAGTTTATAGAAAAATACTACAAAATTATCTCCATGATGCTGGGCGATGGCTTCCCGCAGAGGTTTTTTCAATTTATGTTTTGTGGCAAGTTCCAGACCGTACTTCACATGGTTGAGGATGATCATTGCACTCATGGACGGGGCAACGCCCGCATGCATATTGACTCCATTGCTGTTTTCAATAAAGTATGCAGGTTGGGCAAGTTTGCCGATATCGTGATAAAGGGCGCAGGCCCTTACAAGGATATGATCCGCTCCGATAGCTCTTGCCGCCTGTTCCGCTATGGTGGAGACCATAAGGGAGTGGTGGTATGTACCGGGGGCTTCCAGCTGCATACGACGCATAAGGGGATAATTCAGATCGCTGTATAATTGCAGATACATGGAAGTACATACATCAAAAATAAGTTCCAGCAAAAATATGAAAAGCAATCCCAGTATGGCTGTGAAAAGTCCGGAACAGACCGGCAGAATGATCAAGCCTGTCAATTGGATGAGACCTGTTTTTTCTCCTGTGGCGAAATACTCCTTTACCATGCTCAATAACTGATTTTCGTCATGCAGGAAATAGGCAAGCGCAACAGTAAATGCCGCAAGGGTACATCCGAAAAAGGCTCTTGTGAAAAAGTCCCTGTAATTGCCTGCCCCTCTTACGGAAGAAGCCGCTACCGAAGTGATAAAGCAGCCTGCAAACATTACTTTATAAGGTTCCGGAAGATACATGGACGCTACTACCGAAATGAAAAATCCCGCAAAAAGCGCAGTTCTTGTTCCGAAAAATGCCGAAGCAAGGATAACGCCGAACCCCACCGGAAGAGAAAAATAGATCATTACCGGAGTAATACAGTTCAAAGAATCTGCAAGAAACACAAATGCTGTAACGGTATATTTGTTCAGAAGGACGGAAGTAACAGCAATGAGTACCAGAAGAGAAAGATTTGTATTGCTCAATAAAAGTTCTTTACGGGTACTCCATATACACAATGTGATCACAAAAAGCAGCATCACCATTTTGACCAGATTGCTGATCACATTTGCCGGGATCATATCTTTTGCCAGCAGAACTTTCCGGTAAGTCTGGTATTTTTCCACATCCGAAGCACTCAATTTCTGTTTTTCCGCAAAAATCGTATCGCCTGCTTTTACATACTCCTCTTCCGGTTTTATGGAGGAATTTACCTCATTTCTTGCCTGTTCCGTTGCCTGGATATCCTCTTCAAGATTGCCTTCTTTCCACACTTCCGCAAAGACTTTTGCCAGGGTTTTGGCCAGATCACGACGGTTTTCTCCGGAAAGCATTTCTGAAGAGGGAACTTTCCGCAAACCGGCAAGAAAAATTTCTGTAAGAGCCTCTTCCGGAGTATTTAAATCTCTTGCCTGGATCTGATGGGTCCGGCCGTTTCTTCCTTTCACAGAAACTTTTTTATCCCAGCGGAACGCATTTTTTCTTTCCTGTGAAACGATCCCCTGGGCAAGAGTTCTTTCCATAACATCCTGCCAGGCGTGCATACTGGCGGCATGAACAAGGCTCCGGGATTGTAAACGGTTGAGAAGTTCCCTTAAAGGCAAAGGAAGATCGCTTTGCAGTTGAAAATCTTTCTGTGCCTCCTCCGGAAGTGAATTCTTCTTCCGTACAGCATCAAAAAAACTTGTGATATATTTGCGTAAAAGTTCATCCTTCCGGGGATTCAGAGAATAAAAAAACGGCAGAGAGGAAAGTTTTTGAAGCCTTTTTGCTTCCGTTTTGGCAGAATCCGTCCAGGAAAAATTGTGTTCCGCTTTGATCTGTTTCTGGATGATCTGCCCTTCTCTGTACCGGTAAATATCCGCAGGTACGATCACCGCAGAAAAACATGCCGCAATAAGGATAAGAAAAAGTACTATTCTTATCAGTTTGGAGTTCCGGAAATATTCTCTGCTCTTTTCCTTGAAGGTTTTCGGTTTGCCTGCAGGAATGGAAGACGCCTGTGCTGTCATTTTTTCCTCCCCGGTTTTGTCTGTCTTTTTGTTTCGGAGAGCTCTTTCTCTTCTCCAGGGATATCTTCTTTCTCTTCTTCTCCGGACTCATTTTCTTCTGTAAGAGGCGCTTTATATGCCTCAATGATCTTTTCCACAAGCGTATGACGCAAGACATCTTCCGGAGTAAAACGGCAGATGGCAATTTCTTCAATGCCGGAAAGTCTTTTCAATGCTTCCACCAGTCCGGAGGCACGCTTGACAGGCAGGTCGATCTGGGAGGGATCTCCGGCGATCACACATTTGGACTTGAACCCGATACGGGTAAGAAGCATAAGCATCTGCTCTTTCGTGGCGTTCTGGGCTTCATCAAGGATGATGAAGGAATTGGATAAAGTTCTGCCCCGCATAAAGGCAAGGGGGGCTACTTCAATGATTCCCCGTTCCAGGAAGGTATTTGCCTCTTCAAAATCCAGCATATCATAGAGAGCATCATACAATGGCCGCAAATAGGGATTGATCTTTTCTTCCAGTTTCCCGGGAAGAAATCCCAGATTTTCCCCGGCTTCCACTGCCGGACGGGTAAGAACGATCCTGCTGAAATTGCCAGCGAGAAGTTCGGAAACAGCAAGAGCCATGGCAAGATAGGTTTTGCCCGTACCGGCCGGACCGATACCGAAAACCATATCTTTTTCACGGATATTTTTTGTATAGGACAACTGATGAGGTGTTCTGGGCACAACATCTCTTTTTTTCGGACTTACTTTGATCCTGTTGCCGAAAAATTCCTGAATATTCTGTACGGATGAACTTTTGCAGGCGGCAAGGAGTTGTTCAAAGTCCCGCTGATCCAGCATCCTTCCCCCTTTTCCAGCACCGGAAAGCCCTATGGTGACAGCCTTTTCCAGTTCTTTCAGGAAATCAAGGAATTTTTCTGCCGTTTTTATATCATCGGAAAGGATCTTTATGGAAAGATCCCGTGCTGCGGTTTTTACCTTGAAAGTTTTTGATGCAAGAGCAAGATTTTTGACAAATGCTCCTGCAAACATGCTCTCCATAAGTACAGGAGAGGGTATATCATATTGAAGGCGGCACTCATGCCCCCCCGGTTTATCTTCATCTCCGGATTTGATCTTTTTCATTTCGTATTACCTGTATGGCTTTCTGTATTGCCCTGTTTATTATCTTTTGCCGGTTCTTTTTCTTTTACCGGCGTATTTTCCTGTTTCATATTTTTTTCAGGAAGAACTTCTTTTTTTACGCTTTCTTCCTCATTGACTGCGGGGATCACAAGCGTCAGACCGGGGTTGATGATGGTATCTTTTTTCAACCTGTCCCTGTTCGCCTGTCTGATTTTTTCCCATTTCCAGCCCTTGCCGTAATATTTTGCAGCGATTCCCCACAAAGTTTCGCCTTTTACAACAGTATGGACTGCGGATGGGCGTTTTTCCCGCTTTTTAGCCTGTTCCGCAGGAGTCGGCATTACTCCGGATACTGCGGGGGCGGCTGGGAATATTTCCTCTTCAGAGACTATTTCCATCGTATTGGGGGAAAAACCGGTTTCATTTTCTTCTTTCCCGGGCTGCCAGCTGCCGTAACTTCCCCGGATGCTCTGCTCCCATTTTTCTTTCTGTGTAAGGGGAGGGGGAGTTTTTTCTTTGTTTTCAGCAGAAACCTTTTCCGCTTCTTTTTTGTTATCTTTTCCTGCTCCGTCTGTTTTATGGACAGGAGCGTTTTTTACTGTTGTCTCTGTTTTTTCTTTGTTTCCAGCTTCTTCCGGTGCCTCTTCTTCTTCCCTGGAGGAAGGGGAAACACAGGCGCAAAGAGTAAAAAGCAATGCGCAAACAAAAAGTAAGGTTGTTTTTTTACTCATATCACTGTATATGATGCGGCCATTTTCTTTTTTCATCATTCTGCACCTGTTTCTATTCTTTTTTCTCTGCGGAAAACCCATATTGGATTTTCCGCAGAAAAGGAACCTCAATCTTTAAATCTTTTCAGTACCAGCGCACCATTGTGACCGCCGAAGCCGAGATTCATATTGAGTACAACATCCACTTTCTTTTCCCTTGCTACATTGGGCGTATAATCCAAGTCACATTCGGGATCGGGTGTGGTATAGTTGATGGTGGGAGGGATGATCCCTGTTTCCAGAACTTTCAGGCAGACGATGGTTTCCAGACCGCCGGCAGCTCCGAGACCATGGCCCATTGTACCTTTTGTACTGCTGATGGCAGGCATTTTATCCCCGAAAACAAGTTTCAGTGCAGCTGTTTCAAATTTATCGTTGAGCCCTGTACTTGTTCCGTGTGCATTCACATACCCCATTTCATCACAGGCGATCCCGCCATCTGCCATGGCTTTTTTCATGGCTTTGGCTGCACCTTCCCCGCCGGGGGCAGGGCTTGTGATGTGATAGGCATCCCCGGTGGCACCGTAGCCAACGAGTTCGCCGTAGATCTTTGCACCGCGTTTTTTTGCGTGTTCCAGTTCTTCCAGAATGAGAACACCGGCACCTTCGGACATGACAAAACCATCTCTGTCCTTATCAAAGGGACGGCTTGCGTGCAGAGGATCATCATTGCGCTGACTCATGGCTTTCATGGAACAGAACCCGGATACTCCCAGTTTGCTGACAGGAGCTTCCGCTCCTCCGGAGATCATGATATCTGCATCTCCATGCTGGACAGCACGGAATGCTTCCCCCAGAGAATGGGTGGCAGTAGCACAGGCGGAAACTGCGGCATAGTTGGGGCCCTTTGCGCCGTAACGCATTGAAATAGAGCCGGAGACCATGTCAATGATCATCATGGGGATAAGGAAAGGTGAAACTCTGCGGGGACCTTCTTTCAGAAGTTTTTCGCACTGATCTTCCATTGTACGCATCCCGCCGATACCGCTGCCTACGCAAACACCGACCATATCGGGGTCAACTACGGAACCATCCCGCAGATCAAGAGGCAAACCGGCATCCCGCATGGCTTCATCAGCCGCAGCGATGGCATAAAGGCATACACTGTCCAATCTTGCCGCCTCTTTGGGGGACATATATTTATCAGAATCAAATCCTTTGATTTCACCGGCGATCTTTGTGCGGTAATCAGTAACATCGATTCTTGTGATGGGGCCCAGACCGCAACGACCTTCCACCACGGATTTCCACATTTCTTCAACGCTGTTGCCAACACAGGAAAGTGCCCCTATCCCGGTGACTACTACTCGTCTGCAGCTCATTTCGACCTCCCTTGATCCTTATTTCTGTAAAACGAAAAGCGAGCCTACCCGATTTACATCGGCCAGACCCGCATTTCTTTTGAAAAAAAGCTGATTCAGCAGCCCAAATTACTTAGCGGCATCGCCGGCTTTGCTTTCAATGTACCTGATGGCATCGCCAACAGTCTGAAGTTTTTCAGCATCTTCATCGGGAATGTCAG
Source organism: Lentisphaeria bacterium (assembly GCA_017629515.1). GTDB lineage: Bacteria > Verrucomicrobiota > Lentisphaeria > Victivallales > UBA1829 > RGIG5327. The sequence goes on from JAGBXB010000100.1 coordinate 31,507, forward strand.
AACCGAAAACTTCTTCCAGAGCCATGACCAGTTCGACCTGGTCCAGGGAGTCTGCGCCGAGATCTTCGATAAATCTGGCATCTTCAGTGACCTGGCTTTCGGAAACGCCAAGCTGTTTGACGACGATGTCGATAACACGTTTTGCTGTTGTACTCATTCTTGAAATCCTTTCTTTTCTGTAAGGTTTTATCCTTATTGCTTTTGATTTACAACTTCAATACTTCTTAATATGCCACAAAATCTGCAAATGTCAAGCATTTTTTTGTATTTTTCTTTTTTTTTGCCTGTCTATACAGATTTTTCCAGCATTTTCTTCCTCTGTCAACGCAAATTGACACTTTCCTTTTTGAAATCCCCTTTCATCAAAGCGGCAAGTTTCTTTACAGAATATGCCCAGAAGTTTTTGGAAAAGTCTGTCGTAAAAGCCGCGATATGCGGGGTAAGCAGTACATTATCCATCTTCCGCAGGGGATTATCTTCTTCCATAGGTTCGCTATCCATCACATCCAATGCCGCGCCGGCGATCCACCCTTCCTGCAAGGCTTTGATCATAGCCTTTTCATCCACCACCGGCCCTCTGGATGTATTCACCAGAAGCGCGGTCTTTTTCATCATTTTGAAGGCTTCTTCATTGATGGAGTGTTTTGTTTCATCCGTAAGGGGGCAATGCAGGGAGATGAAATCGGATTCTTTCAGCAACTCTTCCAGAGGTACGGAATTTTCTGCAAAGGGATCGGAATGGATGACCTTCATGTTGAAGCCGGCAACCATTTCTTCCACTCTGCGGGCGATCCTGCCGTAACCGACAAGACCCAGGGTTCTGCCGGTAAGATGGAAGGAATTGATGACCCCTTTGGGAGTCCACTGTCCTTCACGGATGACTCTGGAATGGAACTGGATATGTTTGGAAAGTGCAAAAAGCAATGCAACCGCCTGTTCCGCAACCGCTTCGGAAATGGATTCCGGTGTATTGCAGATGGCGATCCCCAGATCGGTAGCGTGGGGATGGATGGCATCCACACCGCTGCCGCTGCGGAAGATCGCTTTCAATTTCGGCAGTTTATCCATTACTGCCGGTGTCAGGGAGGGACACTGACCGAAAAACCAGATGATTTCCGCGTCTTTGGCTGTTTCCAGTACATCTTCTTCTGTTTTGCAATTTTTGCAGACAAGTTCCATCCCCATTGCACGGATCTCGGCAAGGGTGGTAAGGGGAACGTAATTGCTCCCGTCTTCATTTGCTGTAACAAGTGCTGTTTTCATTTTTTTCGCCTGCAATAGATCATTTATCCGCTTCGTTGGCAACTACCTGACGGAAACCGCCGCCCATGCTGCCGCAGTCGGAGGTGAGGGCGATCCAGTTGAGGCCGCGTTTTTTCCACACATCATAGGGTCCGGAGGCTGTCCCCAGGAGAAGACCGGCTTTTTTGGTTTTTTCGCAGATCTCGTCAATGACTTTCACCACTTCCGGATCGTTGGTCTGGGCAAGTTTCCCCATGGAGCCGGAAAGGTCGCAGGGGCCGATGCAGATACTGTCAATGCCGGGGACTTTCAGGATCTCATCCAGATTCTTTACAGCGTCAATATGTTCGATCTGGATAATGATCATGGGATCGGAGTCGGATTTTGCAAAATATTCGTCCAGGGGCATGCTGCCGTAACGGTTGGCACGGCGGACACCGCAGCCGCGGTTTCCTCTGGGGGGATATTTGCAGGAATTGACCACTTCCGCTGCAGCTTCGGCGGAGTTGACCATGGGAACAATGATTCCTGCGGGAGCAAGGTCAAGAACAGGTTTGATGATGGCGTAATCGTTCCAGGCTACACGCACGAGGGGGGCGCAATCCGTGCCTCTGCAAGCCATGATGTGGCCCTGGATGTTTTCCAGAGAGAAGGGGGCATGTTCTGCGTCGATCCAGGTAAAGTCCATACCGCAATCGCCAGCCATTTCGCTTACGATGGGGTCGGAAAGGGTGATGACCGTCCCAAGGCACATTTTGCCTCTTGCCATTTTTGCTTTGAATTTTTCCAGATTGTTGATTTCCATTTTCTGCTCCTTGATTTTATGTTGTAATGGATGATTGTTTCTTATTCAATACGGCATTTTTCCAATTCTGCCACATCGTAATTGACCAGAGATGCCGCTCTTTTGAGTTCAGTAAGAGACGCATCGGAAAGGGCAACGCCATTGATCCTGGCATCATCTTCTCTGGCAAATTCGATTTCGCCGGGATAGAAGATTTTTTCTGTCCCCTGAACTTTTCTGCCAGCTTTGAGTTCTTCGATCATACTTTCCGTTCTGGCAATAAAATTCTCCAGTCCGCCGAAGAATGCAGGGTTGATCGCCATGAAACAGTGGCCTGTATTGGCATCTCTTCCGGGAACGGTATTCCAGGATTTTACACCGGAAAGAAGTCCGGAATTCCCCAGAAGAGCCGTCATCATTTCCACCATTGCGGCGATCCCGTACCCTTTGTGTCCGCCGAAAGGCAGCATGACTGCTCCCTTGTAGATCTGATCCGGGTCGTCCGTGGGGTTGCCGTCTTTATCCAGGATCCAGCCGAAGGGGATCTTTTTATGCTCTTTGGAAGCAATCTCGATTTTACCGCTTGCCACCACACTCATACAGACATCAAAAAGGATCGCTCTGTATTTCCCGGCAGGACAGGCATAGGCGAAAGGATTGTTGCCGATCCCGGCGGATGCGCCTCCGGAAACCGCCACAAGGGGGCAGGTATTGCTCATGGAAAAACCGATAAGACCTTCTTCCGCACAACGCATGGCGTAATACCCTGCTGCTCCGTAGTGATCACTGTGATTGACTGTGGCAACGGCAATGGGGGTTGTTCTGGCTTTTTCAATAAGTTTTTCTGTGGTCTTGACGGAAGCGGGAATACCAAGACCCCCGGCGGCACTTGCCCGCAGATGGGAAGCACTTTCTTCAATGATTTCCAGTTCAGCGGCACTTTTGATGCCGCCTGCCTGAATACAATCAATATATCTTGCAGCGCGCACGACCCCGTGGGAATGGACACCGCGCATATCTGTAGTTACAAGTACACGGGAGATCATTGCCGCATCCTGTGCAGGGATCCCGGCATGTTCAAAAACATTGGCGGCAAATTTTTCAAGACTAATACAATCAAATTTTTCGATCATGGCAAATCCTTATATTTTTTATTGATTATCCAGACGGTACTGGGTATCATGCAGTTTTTTGTATGCTCCATTTTTTGCCAGCAGTTCTTCGTGTGTGCCTGCTTCAATGACTTTGCCTTTGGATAACACAAGGATCATATTGGCATTTTTAATGGTGCTCAATCTGTGGGCAATGGCAAAAACTGTACGGTTTGCCATTACTTTGGTCAATGCTTCCTGCACAAGTTTTTCTGTAACGGTATCCAGGGCACTGGTGGCTTCATCAAGGATGAGGATAGGCGGGTTTTTCAATATAGCTCTGGCAATGGAAACTCTCTGCCGTTCGCCGCCGCTCAAAAGAAAACCTTTCTCCCCGACCACAGTATCATACCCTTCCGGATGTCTGCCGTCTGTAATAAATTTATCCGCATTGGCAAGGCGGGCTGCCTGTACGATCTCTTCGTGCGTGGCATCTTTCTGCCCGTAAGCAATATTGTAGGACACTGTATCATTGAAAAGCAGCGCCTCCTGGGAGACGATCCCTATAAGATCCCGCAAAGAGGATATTTTTATATCCCGCACATCCACACCGTCAATGGTGATACGCCCGCCGTTCACATCGTAAAAACGGGCGATAAGATTGGCAATGGTGGTTTTTCCGGAACCGGTTTCCCCTACAACTGCCACAAGATGTCCTTTGGGCAATGTGAAAGAGATGCCGTCAAGGATCTTTTTGCTGTCATAAGAAAAGACCACTTCTTCAAATTTGATCTCATTTTTGAACTCTTTAAGTATGACGGGCGTATCTTTTTCCCTGATGGAAGTATCCACATCCATAAGCTGGAAGTATCTGTCCGCCGCCGCCATACTTTTTTGAAGAGCCGCCTGCACTTTTGCAAGGGATTTGATAGGCTGATACGCAAGGAAACAGGGGGCGAGAAGGGGGGCAAGATCGGTAATGGAGACGCCTTTACTGTAACTGTATACCATGAATACCAATGTGGATGTCACCGCCACGATTTCCATAAGGGGAGCCATCCATAACTGGACAAGGAGAGCTTTTATCAGCATACGGAAATAGGAAATATTCACCTTTGCAAAACGCAATTTCTCCCGCCTTTCCGCATGGTAGGCTTTCACCACAACGATAGAAGTGAGTACTTCGTGCATGTGTTTGACCACCAGTGCGATTTTTCCCATGGATTTGCGGTGGATCTTCCTGATCTTTCTTCCCAGAATGGATACCGGAATGACACAGGCAGGCAGACCTACGGCAAGGATCAGCAGAAGTTCTTTATTTTCATACTGCATACAGGCGATAACAGCCGATGCAACACAGGCAAGAAGTTCCAGAGGGCATTTTGTAAGATCGGCGATGGAACTGGATACCGCCCCTTCCATGGAGTTGGTATCATTGGTGGTACGGCTGATAAGTTCCCCTACATCGATATTGCCGTAAAAACGCATGGATTGATCCATGATCTTGGAAAACGCCTTTTCCCGCAGATCCATGACCACACGCAGGCCCACGTAGTGCATGAAAAAGCCGTTGAGGTAAATGAAGATATTCCGCAGGATCCATAAAAGAACGAAACCTGCTGCAAAAACGGCAAGCAGTTGCCAGGTCATTTTTCCAGCCGCATTTTCAGCAGGGAAAGAAATTTCCCTGGAAGAGATCTTCAAAATAACATTGCCCTTGTTGCTTGTTAGGGATATATTCCAGCTTTCCGGTGTGAATTTTTTAATTTTTTTGTTGATTTTCTCCACTTCCAGAGTCAATTTTGATTTTTCCTCCACATGCAGAAGTGCCGAAGTAACGATTTTTTCTTTTTCTTTACTGTCCTTTACTTCATCCAGCCGGGAAAGGATCTCTTTTACTTTTTTATCCGTTTCAGCCGTGCTTTCCACCTGATTATCCACACTTTTTACCATCATGGGGATCATCATCAGACCGCCGAAAAGAGAACCGCCGGCAAGAAATCCTGCAAGGATCCCCAGAAGAAGTCTTCCCTTATAAGGCTTTACATATTGAAGAAGGCGCAGATATACACCCCAGCTGTAATTCTTTTTCCCCTTGTTGAGGATTTTTTTATCATCACTTTTACTGCTCATATTTTCATCCGCTTCCGGCAGGTTCATTTTTTTTTTCGGGAATAAAACTATTCTTTGTATAAATATAGCATATTATTCCCTGTTTGTCAATTTGTTCTCCTTACTTTTCAATACAACTCTTGAAAAAAACGAAATTCTGTCTTATATTTAGAGATCGTTTGATCCTGATAAGGAAAGAAGAGGAAAATGAAAAATTTTTATAATGATGAAAAATGGGATATCATTCTTGCCAGTGCCTCCCCCAGACGGAAAGCATTGCTGGAAGAATATGGAATAAAGTTCCGGATCATTACTGCCTTTGCCGAAGAAGTCATCATCCCGGGAAACGGCGGGGAAACTGTTCTCTGCAATGCCCGTGCCAAAGCGGAAAGTGTTTTTGCCTTTCTGCGGGAAAAAGAGGGGGAAAAGGATGCATATCTTGTTCTGGGGGCGGATACAGTTATAGAAGCAGATGGAAAAGTATTGGGCAAGCCGCAGGATATTGCGGACGCCGAAAAAATGCTTCTCTCCCTTTCCGGAAAGACCCATAAAGTCATTACGGGAACCGCCCTGATCTCTCCGGAAAAAAGAAAAGTTTTTGCAGTAACGACTTTTGTTACATTCCGTTCTTTGACGCTGGACGATGTGCGTTCCTATATGAAAAAAGTATCTGTGCTGGATAAAGCCGGAGCCTATGCCGCCCAGGAACACGGGGAAATGATCATTGAAAAAATGGATGGCAGCATGGAAAATGTGGTAGGACTTCCGGTGGCGGAGATCCTGGAAGAATTGAAAAATTGGTAAGAAAAAGGACTGCCATGGTTTTTATGGCAGCCCTTTCATCAGATCATTTTTTATTTCTGCCGCAAATTTTTGCGGCTTTTTTATTGCTCAAACGAGTTTTTCCGCAACGGCTTTTTTGATGTCCGGAAGATCCATTTCCTGTAAAATTCCCGGAACCATGAAGGAGAGGGGGAATTTGGAGAGCGGGTCTGTAAGAAGTGCTTCATAGGAGGAGGTCATTTCATCTGTGAGTTTCAGTTTATGGATCTTGTCGGAAAGGAGGGATGCCATCAAGGCTGTAACACAACCGTACCCGTGGGCTTCCACTGTAAGAACCATATCGGCGGGAGCATTTTCCGCGATCAATTCCACTGCACTTAAAAGGTCGAATACTCTTTTTCCCAGTTCCGGTTTGCCCCACATCATGCCCAGAGCCGCATAATGGTAATCGAACTGATAGGCGCTGAAAAAGTCTCTGTTCCAGGGTTGATCCGTTCCGGAAGGCATCATTTCGCCAATCCCTCTTGTATCGAGGGTGTAAAGAAGTTCCCCGTCAAGCGCAGAGCGTTCCCCCATTTCCTCTTTGCTGTCAAGGGAGGGAATGACAAGAGTAATGTTTTTCTTTGTATCATCCGGATTGTAAACGATGTTGGGAGTGTAGGATGCAAGGATACACATAATGGAATCTTTTTCCGTTTCCAGTCCGAAACGGTTGCGGAAAAGATCTTTTGCAATACATCTCCATCTCAATTTTCTGTAATAGGGGGCTTTTTCAGGCAGCTGGATCTTTAACAGGGAAAGAAGAACTGTTTTCAGTTCCTCACGGGAACGGGGTTTTCTTTTCTCTGCAAATTTTTCCGCCATATCTTTTGTGATCGCCCAGATATATTTATTGTTGGCAAGATTCCGCAGATCGCCATCTTTGATCGCGTAGGTGCTTTCAGGGGGGGGGAGTGTGAAAACATCTTCAGGAGCGTTTTCTTTTCCGGTAACGACTTCTGTCATAAAAGCATACATGGCTTCCCGGTTGGCTTTGGAGAAACCATGCTCATCCGGCCCGATGAAATATCTTGTATCACAGGAGGAAAGAAGAGAATTGATCTTTTTGACTTCCCCACAGGTTTCCACAACCCCTCTGGGGTCGAAGAAATCCTTTTTCTGTCCCATGATCAGGATATGGCGGGGGGCCTGGGCAAGGAGAAAATCGCCCATTTCCAGACCGTATTCCAAAGCGCGGGGCGGCATCTGTTCAATATCGGCAGGCAGTTCATTTTCAATATTGTGTTTCCAGCTTGTTATGTAGCAGCTGGGGGCGATGGCGATGGGTCTGGGATCAGCGGCGCCTACCCATGTGGTAAGTGTTCCGCCTCCGGAATTTCCGGTGACGCAAAGACGGGAAGAGTCGATTTCGCTTCTTGTTTCCAGATAGTCCAATCCCCTTATGCCGTCCCATGTGCGCCATGCACCGAACCACTCTCCGCAGAGGGCAAGATTTTTTCCCATAAGGTTGTGGTTGCCGCAAAGTCCGAAGGGGGTGGGGGTGTCTCTGTACTGCTGACGCTCTCCCTGTTCCACAGGATCAACGGCGAGGACGGCAAAACCTTTTTTCACCAGTCCCACACATGCGGAACGGTAGGTATCGCTGGCTTTTCCCTCATTGGCATGTCCGCAGAGGAAGAGTACACCGGGGACTTTTCCGGAAAGATCTTCCGGAAGATAGAGATTGGCGGTGACCGGATAGGAGGGGCGGCTGTAATAGAGGATATTTTCCACGCAGTAACCGTCAAATGTATTTTTGTTTGTTACAACGGCATCCAGCGGGGTACGTTCCGGGAAAGCAAAAATTTTTTCAATTTTGCTTTTTACTTCTTTCACATAACAGGCTGCCTGTTCTTTTGTTGTAATGGCATCCAGTTTCTTTTTGCGTTCTTCAAAGTTTTTTCTTGCCAATGCCACATAGTATTCATTGACATTGTTTCCGAAAAGGGAATTTGTCATTTTCTGCTCCTCATTTTCTGTATGGTTATTGTATTTGGAATTCTTCATAGTCCGTCTGATCCGATTCTCTGAATCGCAACGGGGAAAAACCGGTTTCGTTCCGGAAATATCTTGTAAAATACACCGGATCGGAAAATCCGGATTTCACTGCAATATTTTTTATGGAAAGATCCGTTGTCTTCAAAAGTTTTGCTGCGCAGGCAAGTCTGCACCGGATGAGATATGTGGATAAGGGAATATTGTAAACTTTCCGGAACTCTCTGGAAAGATGCACCCTGTGTATGGAAAGAGTTTCCGCTATTCCATTTACATTCATTCTCTGATCGGTATAGTGCAGATCCGCCAGTGCTTTGGCAAGGGAAGCGTAATTTCTTTCTGTTTTGTCTTTTGTTTGCGAAGACTCATTTCTGTTTACGGTATGAGTACTTAAAATGAGCAGTTTCACCCCCTCTGCCAGAGCCGAAAGCATACTGGTATCATCTTTTTTCCGGATAAGATCGTATAAGAGGGAGAACAGTTCTTCAGGACAAGCTCCGGCGTAATGGGGGAGGCGGGTGATATTGAACCTTTTCAGAAATTCACAGGAAAAATTGCCTTCAAAAGCTACAAAACAATACTGTCCCCCGTCACCGGGCGGAGCGTCAAAAATATGGGTTTCCCCGGGCATATAGTAACAGACATACCCCGGCTGCATGGTGTATTTTCCCTCCGGAAATTCCACCTGGAATACTCCGTCGGTACACCACAGTACTTCCAGTGAGTGCAGTGTACGGGGTTTGGGCAATATCCCCTGCCGGATAAGTCCTCTGCCGCAGGAGCGTATCCGGAAAGGAAATTTCCCCGCAAGATCCGTGAAAGAGGCAAAACTCCATTCAAATTTCTGTTTCATAAGCGGAATGTATCAAAAATATTGAAAAAGTTACATTTGTACTATTGCGAAAATGCTTTTTTCGTATAGAATATAATAGTAAAAGATTTTTTTACAAGGTAAGAACAGAAAAAAACGAAAGAAAAAAATATGATAAAATTACAAAAATACAAAAAAGGAGAGAGTATGAAAAGAAAAACTGCAAAAAACTTTACGCTCATTGAACTGCTGGTGGTTATTGCCATCATCGCCATTCTTGCGGCAATGCTTCTGCCTGCATTGAAAAGTGCAAGGGAACTTGCCAACGGGATCAAATGCACCTCCAATCAGAAGCAGATCGGGTTGTCCTTTATGCTGTACGCCAATGATTTCAAAGATTGGAGTATCGGTGGTTCCACATTGTACGGCAAGAATTCTGCCGGACAGACAACTGCTGCCACCCGTAATCCCTGGCATCACTTTCTGGCAAGACCCAATCCCTCCAATGCTTATGGTTCTCCAACAGAAACGAAACATCTTATCGGCTATCTGCCGGTGATCATTTATGCGAAACCCGGTAGAGACCTTATCTCCTGTCCTGTGCAGGATGTTCCTTCCGGATCGGATAACTGTGATTATACCATTGCTGATTTCAGCGGCAATCTGGCAATTTACGATAAATGCGGATTCTGGAAAATGAGTTCTTTCCGCCCCTATTATATCAATGGGACTAATGCAAGTACCAAGAAGGCTGTCACCCCGTCTTTGCGTGTCTGGTTTTCAGATTCTTATGATTACGGAAACGATCCCAAATGTCATATTCCCAAACACAACAGGGACAAGGCTTTTATTATGAGTTTCGCGGATGGTCACACTGCAAAAGTGAATGTAAGTCAGGTTTCTCCCCGTCTGACGAGAATAACCGGAGACAATATTACAAAAATCGGTGGATACCGCAATGCGATCGTCCCCAGTGAAAGGGATTATCCCTACACCGGAACACGCAATACAAGTCTCTGGTGATTTGTGTGAGAATAATTTGAAAATAACATAACAAAAGGAACAAAATGAAAAAAACATTATTTCTGCTGTTGTCCTGTCTGCTTGGCTGTATGAGCCTTGCCGCTGCAGGAAATGTCGTCCTTTCCGAAAAAGGAAAAAACTACGCCTGTATCGTCATTCCTGCCGATGCCGCCCCCTCCCATAAAAGAGCGGCAGAGGAACTGGCAAAATATATGGCAAAGATCTCCGATGCCCCGGTTGCAAAAATCGGGACTGCACCGGTAAAGGGCCTTCTGCCCGTTTATCTGGAGATCTCCAAAGAAAAACTTCCCATGATCGACGCCTACCGGTTGAATGTAAGTAAAAATTCTGTCCGTATTTCCGGTCAGACCACCCAGGCCCTTCTCCATGGTGTGTACCGTCTCCTTTTCAAATATGCCAATATGAGATGGCTTGTCCCCGGGGAAGACGGGGAATATTTTGTTCCCGGAACGAAAATCGCCGTTCCCATCCAGAATAAAGTGGATTCCCCCGCATTCTACCGCAGAGGTTTGGAACTCAACTGCGCCAATACTTCCGGGATCATGAAAGATACCTGGGACTGGATTTTGCGCAATAATTACACTCTTTCCTATTATGACGGAGCAGTCTATGCCAACAAAAAGTGGAAACCTGAACTGGGGATCGCTTTGCGGGAAAGAGCGAGTTACGTGAGAGAAAGCAAAATGTTCTGCGGCATACTCACCGGTACAAGGATCCGGAAAGGTGCCGGAACGGAAAAAAAGGAACTGGACAAACTTTTTGTCACCAATAAGGACTTTTCCCCCTTGTGGAAGGAAAACGTATTTATATGAAAGGGCATGAACAGCCCTGTACCAGCAATCCCGGCGTGATCAGAATGATGAGTGAACACGTCCTTATGCATGCCCGTACTCTTACCGGAAAAGGACAGGCTTCTTTTGCTGTCATCAATCAGGACGGTACCACATGGTGCAAATGTCCTTCCTGCCTTGCTCTTGATCCTGCAAGCGAAAAGAAAAATAACTATATGTCCACAAGATACTGGACACTTCTTAATCATATCTTCAAAGGCGTTCTGGAAAAATATCCGGATGTGATCCCCTACGGGCTTGCCTATCAGAACTTCCAGACCGTTCCCGACGGCGTCAAAATCGATCCCCGTATCGGTGTGGGGCTTTCTTTCAACCGCCGCTGCTTCCGTCACAATCTGGATGACCCCAAATGCCCCACCAATACAGAATTCCTCAAATACTATACCGCATGGGGAAAACTGCCCAACAAGACCTATTCCCGTGAAGAACTTCATGCCGGGGTCGGCAGTTTTATGATGCCCTCCGCCCGTCAGATGGTGCAGGGATTTAAAATCTACAAAAAAGTGGGTATCGACGGGGCTTCCATCTGTACCGTTCCCCCGGATGGCACTTACCGTCCTTTCTATACCGATGTGGTAAAACAGGGTTGGTTCTGTGAATGGCAGACCCTGTATCTTGCAGGGCTTGCTCTGTGGGATCAGAGTGCGGATACAGATAAATATCTGGAAGAAGCCAACAGCCTCTACTACGGCAAAGGCTGGAAAGGTGGTATGAAAGAATTCCGTACCATGCTGGACAAAGCCTGCCGGGAGGATTCCGGCTGTTACGGTTGGGGACATGGTACACCTCCCGGAAGAGTCCTTGCCAAAGCAGGTCTTCTGGAAAAATTGGAAAAATGCCTTGCCGATGCGGAAAAAGCCGCCAAAGATGATGCCAGAGCATTGGCTCATATCAAACGGGAAAAATATCTTTTCAATATCTCCCTTGTAGCCGCCGCCAAAGAATTTATGAGTTCCTATAAAGAACTCAAAGGTTTTACCGCTCCCGGCAAAATAAAGATCGACGGAAAAGCGGAAGACGCCTGGAAGAAAACTGAAATTTATTCCTCTTTCCGTAAATTTGCCCCCGGCAATATCGACAAGGAAAAAAGCTCCCTTGCCAAATATCAGACCTTTGTACGGGCAATGTATGATAAAGAAAATCTCTATCTCTTCATTGAGGCGATGGAGCCCGATCCCGGTACCGTTGTGATGAAGAAAAACAAAGGGGATGCTCCCTGGGGCGATGATGCTCTGGAAATTTTCCTCACCCATCCCAACTTCAACGGCGGATATTATCACTTCGCCTTTACAAGAAAAGGCGCATTGTATCAGGCAAAGACCACTCCCGGGAGCATGACTGCCGATGCTTCCATCAAGACCGATATAGAGATCGCCTCCCTTTCCATGCCGGACAGATGGTGTGCTGAAGTACGCATCCCTGCAGGAAAGATCGGTCAGACCTTTGATGACGGTCACACCTGGCAGATCAATATTGCCCGGGGCAGGAAAAATTCCACAGGAAATGAATTGAGCAGTCTTACCGGAAGTTTTCACGGTGCTTATCTCCCCCTTTCTCTTGCGGGCAGCATGGTGACAGGCAAAACCGGAAGCGAAGATACAAGAATGTGGCTCAACGGGAATTTCAGTGATATATTTGTCAAACCCAATGACAAATGGGCGAAAAACTGGAATCTGGGAAAGAAAAATTCTCTTGCCAGAGGCTGGGCATTGAATGTGGCATGGAAAGGCGGATCCACTTTTGAGATCCTTACGGAAAACGGCAACAACTATGTGCATCTCAAAAACGGCAATTTCTATCAGCGTCATGCCGGAAAAGATAAAGCACTCAAATATACTTTCCGGGCAAAAGGCAAAGGTCTGCTTACCGTTATGGTGTTCCGTTACCAGCGGGCAAAATGGCCCAAGCATGTCGGTACGGAAAGCATCCTGAAACTGAAACTTGACAGCGATCAGTGGAAGACCTATACAGGTACTTATGTAAAGAAAAATGCCGATGAACTCATCTCCCTCGTTTTCTGGGCGGATAAGACCGGTGATTTCTACTTTGATGATGTGTATTGCTACGGGGCAGACGTTCCTGAAAAGAAATAACCGTTCCGGGGACGAAAAAGAATGGAAGAAAAAGCAGTGAAATTTCTTCATCTTGACTTGAAAGGGATCGTTCCCGGTATTGACCGTTTCCGGAAATATCTTCAATACTTTGCCTCTCTGGGATATTCCGGGATCGTGCTGGAATGTGACTGCCGCATCCCCTGGAAATGCTGGGAGGGGGCAGGGGAGATCCTCTTTACAAAAGAAGAGATCTCTTCCCTTGCAGAATATGCGGAAAGTCTGAATATGGAAATCGTTCCGCTTATCCAGTGCATGGGACATATGGAATGGGTTCTGAAAGAGGAAAAATACAGCCATTTGAGAGAGAATGGGTATTATAATGACCTTTGTCCCTCCCATCCGGAAACTGTGGAAAAACTCAAAGAGTGGATCGATGAGACTTTTGCCCTTTTCCCCCGTGCAAAAAGGCTCCATCTCGGCGGAGATGAAGCATGGCATCTGGGGAGTTGCCCCGTTTGTCAGGCGAAAATAACTTCCGATCCCCTGCACCGGGGAAAAATGGGGCTTTTTACCGATCATATTTCTTTACTGGCAAATTATGCAAAGGAAAAATATTCTTTGCAGGTAATGCTGTGGGATGACATGTTCTGCAAGGAGGAAAATAAACTTCTGCTGGATGAGGAATTGAAAAAATTGCCTGCTGATACCATTTTTGTCCACTGGAAATATCAGACAGATGCAGAAGAATCTCTTGCGGAAACTGCCGCCTGCAACAGGATCGTATGGGGTGCATCCGCTTTGCGTTGTTCCTGGCAGAATCATTTTGTTCATGCGTTGAATTTTGTCCATGAACGCTTTGCAAATATCTCCTGCTGGGAAAAGACGGGATTGCCCATTCTCCATACAACTTGGGGACGCCCCAATAATTTATGGAATCCCTACGGCCCCTGGGAGGCGTTGATCCCGGAATTTATTGCCGGCGGCAAAGGGGTGAAGGAAGTGGAAAAACATCCGTGGAAAGATTTTCTCGTTCTTATGGATGAGGCGGTAAAAGCCTGTGACTACAAAAAACTGGAAAATTGCCTTGCCGAAGGGGAAAAACTCTCTTGTTCTGACGAATGGGAAGAGGAGGGGAAAGCCTTTTTTCTTCTGGGACTGCGTTATGAGATCCTGCGTCTGGAAACAAAAGGGCATCTGGAACTTCTCCGGATAAGAGCGGTACTGGAAAAATACGGGAGAGGCGATCCTGCCGGATGTGAAAAAGATTATGCTTCCTGCCGGGAGAAAGTGCGTCTCAAAATAGAAAAATGGGAAAAAGATCTGGAAGAATTCTGGAAAAGAAATTCTTTGAGCGATTTTGAAGAGTACAGAGATCTGCGGAGAGCGGAATTTTTTATTGCGGAACTTTTTGAAAGGAAAACGGATGACAAAGAATGAAAAATGGCAGAGTCTTGACGGCGTGTGGGATTTTGCTTTTACAGAAAAAGGTCTGGAAGAACTGGATATAAAAAACATTAATTTTGATACGGCTTCTTCTGTACCGGGATGTTTTGATACTCTGCCGGAATATTACAATTTCCGGGGTACGGGAATATACAGAAGAACTGTTGTCTGCGGCGGACTTGTCCGGCTTTTTTCCGGTGGAGTCACCCTGCGGGGGGCTGTTTATTTTGATGGCGCTCTGATCGGAAATCTGGAACACCCTCTTACCCCCGAAGAGATGATTTTTGATGCAGGGGAAAGAAAGGAACACACTCTCATTATTGCTGTGGAAAATATTTTCCATGAAGAAAATTCCTCCATGTTCCACCAGTATTATGATTATTATGGTTTTGGAGGTATCTGCCGGGAAGTTACATTGGAAGAACTGCCTTCCTGCCACATGGAAAGAATTTCTGTTGTCCCCCTTTCTTATGAAACAGGGGAAGTAAAAGTAACGGTTTACTTTGGCGGGCTTCTGCCGGAAAACGGGGTGATTTCCATACAGTTCGATACAGAGGAAAAGGAAGAAAAATTTTCTTTCAGCGGGGAAAAATTTGAAACGGTCAGAAAAGTACCCTGCCATAAAGTCTGGTCTCCTGAAACTCCTTTCATGCACAATGTAAAAATTGCCATTGACGGACAGGAGAAAAAAATTTCTTTCGGTATCCGTGTCCTTTCCTGGAAGGATGGAAAATTATCCATCAATGATAAGGAACTGAAACTTATCGGCTACAACCGCCATGACAGTCACCCCCAGTTCGGCTATGCCGTCCCCCTTACTCTTGCGGCAAGCGATCTGCATCAGATCAAAAGCCAGGGCTGCAATTTCATCCGGGGCTGTCATTACCCCCAGAGCCACGGTTTTCTGGAACTTTGCGACCGTATGGGGATGCTGGTGTGGGATGAAACTCTGGCATGGGGAAACAAGGAAGAACATCTTGCCGATCCCCTTTTCCGTCAGAGACAGAAGGAAGCCGCCCGTCTGATGGTGCGGGACAGCATCAATCACCCCTCGGTGATCATGTGGGGATTCCTCAACGAATGTGCCTCCCATACGCTCCCGGGATATGAACTTATTTCCCAGCTGCGGCAGACTATCCTTGAAGAAGACACCTCCCGGCCCATAACTTTTGCTTCCAGCAGGGGAACGCAGGAATTGTGCCTCGACCTTGTGGATATCGTTTCCTATAATGCCTATCCCGGATGGTATCTGGGGATCAATGAGGCAAGGCCTTTCCATCTTGTTGCGTCAACTTTTGATGAACTGCTTGCCTTTGCGGAAGAAAAAGGCAGCGGAAACAAGCCGTTTATCATAAGTGAAGTGGGGTGTGCTGCCATTATCGGGGAACGCAACGGGGAAAGATGGTCGGAAGATTATCAATCGGAATTGCTTTCAGAGGTTGTGAAATATACTTTGAACAATAAAAAAGTTACCGGACTTGCCATCTGGCAGTTCTGCAATTCCCGTACCTATGCGGCAACAAGCGGGATCATTGTAAGACCCCGCGCGTTGAATAATAAAGGGGTGGTGGATGAATACCGCCGTCCGAAACTTGCCTATTATACCATTAAGAATATGTTGAAAAAATAAGATTTGCCGGGGCTGCGTCCCCCCCGGGACTTGGAAAGCATTTTGCATGTTTTATCCCGGGAGAACGCTATAAGCCCACGGAGCGATTACAAAACAGCCCTTACAGGGTATATTCCGCACCGTCCAAAGTCCCGTAGGGACGCCAGAACCCAGCCCGGGGTTTTAACCCCGGGTATGATGATATCCCCCCACGAAAAAAGTCCCGCAAGGGACGCAGGAAAATACCTTTCGGATACGGATGAAAATGTATAATTTATGATTATTTTCTGTTTGGAAAGAGGTGGAAATTTTTACGGCAGCTTTTTTCCAACGTCCTTTCAGGACTTGAAAATCAATTTGTATATCCTATACCCCGGGTTGAAACCCGGGGCTGTGTTCCTGCGTCCTTTCAGGACTTGGAAATCATTTTGCATAGATTATTACCCGGGGCTTGATTTCACCGTCTCTCCTGGACTGATGGATGATAAAAATAAATACTCTCTTCAAAATATAGTGATTTTTCTTTATGCTTTATGTGCAAATAAAGAAAAAGGGTGCTGCAATCCTGTTCACGTTTTGCAGCACCCGCTTTTTACACCGTAAAAGAGTTCTTACACGATCTTTTCAAAATCGCTTGCCCCATGTTTGCACAAAGGACAGATAAAGTCGGCAGGCAGTTCATCTCCTTCATAGACATAACCGCAGATCTGACACACATACCCTTTTTTGCCCTCGGTTTCAGGAGCAGGTTTCACATATTTCTGATAATAGGTATAGGTCATGGTTTCCACCTGGGAGAGGACTCTGGATTCGGTGATGCTGCAAATGAACATCACATGGGTATCCAGATCCACTTCCTCTTCCACTTTGAGAGAAAGGAAACTATTGATATAACTGGGGAGAAATACAAGACCATTGGTTGAACGCAGTTTGGGGAAGTCTTTGAACTTATCCACGGTTCTGCCGCTGTGGAACCCGAATCTTTCAAAGATCTCGAAAGGAGCATCTGTGGAAAGGCAGTTGAGGTTCATGATCTTTGTCTTCTGGATCACATGGCAGGAATAATTCTGCTTGTTCAATGTGACGGCAATACGGTTGGGGGTATTGGTCACCTGGGTAACTGCGTTGATGATGAGGGCATTGTCTCTTGTTCCGTCATTGGAGGTGAGGGCATAGAGGCCATAACCGATATTGAAGAGGGCGGAAAGATCATTTTTCTGCTGCGTATCGCCTTTCTGGGCAAGATAGGCGCTGGAAAGTTCATCCGCAAGGGCGTCAAGAGCTTGAGTGCTTTCTTCATTGAGGGCGGATTTGATGCTTACGGTATTCTGGGTGAATGTAATGTTTTTGCATTTTTCCAACATTCCTTTCATTACTTTTGCCGCAAGGGGCGCCCAGGAACCGTTTTCCATAAGTCCTACGGTACGGTTCTGATAGTTGCGTTCTGCAAGACCGTGGATAAAGGTGTGCATAAAGGGGAAGATATCCGCATTATAGGTGGTTGTGGCAAGTACAAGTTTCCCGTAACGGAAGGCTTCGGCGATCGCCTGCGCCATATCACATCTGGCAAGATCCCGCACCACAACGGACGGGCAGCCGTTGGAACGCAGTTTTTCTGCAAGAAGTTCCACAGCCTTTTTTGTATTGCCGTAGATGGAGGTATAGGCAATGAGGATACCTTCACTTTCTATGGAGTAGGAACTCCATGTATTGTAAAGATCCAGATAATACCCCAGATTTTCCGTAAGAACAGGGCCGTGGAGAGGACAGATGGTCTGAATATCCAGTGCGGAAGCCTTTTTCAGAAGATTCTGTACCTGATTGCCGTATTTGCCCACGATCCCGATATAATAACGGCGGGCTTCATCCAGCCAGTCCTCCTGCACATCCAGTGCCCCGAATTTCCCGAAGCCGTCGGCGGAGAAAAGGACTTTGGAAGTTGTATCGTAGGTAACGATGACTTCCGGCCAGTGTACCATAGGAGCGGTGACAAAGGCAAGGACATGTTTGCCCAGAGAGAACGTATCGCCTTCACCCACTTCGATCCGGCGGTCGGCAAAGTCATTGCCGAAAAAGTTTTTCATCATGGTAAAGGCTTTGGCGGAAGAAACGATTTTTGCTTCCGGATAAAGATCCATGAAAGTGGCAATATTGGCGGCATGATCCATTTCCATGTGCTGAACGATAAGGAAATCCGCATTTCTGCCGTTCAGTGCTTTGGTGATGTTGTCCAGCCATTGATGGGTGAATCTGGCATCCACTGTATCCATAACGGCTGTTTTTTCATCAAGAATGACATAGGAATTGTAACTCATTCCGTTGGGAACTTTGTATTGACCTTCAAAAAGATCGGTGATGTGGTCATTTACGCCCACATAAAGAATATCTTCTCTGATCTGCATAGAATATTCCTCCATGTTCTGTAATGTTGTTTTCTGTACGGATCCGCTTGTAATATAGCATAAAAAATCTTTCCTGCCAATGAGAAAAATTGCTTTATAAGAATTTTTTCCTTTTTTTTCAATCAAAAAGCACTTTTCCCCTGCCTGCATACTGTTTCCGGTAAGCTACCGGAGCAGTTTTGAAAAAACTTTTGAAAACTTTGGAAAAGTGGTAACGGTCGGAAAAAGCCGTTTTTTCGGCGATCTCTTTTATGGAAAGATCCGAATGGAGGAGCAGACTCAATGCTTTTTCCATACGGATGGACAAAAGATAATTTTTTGAGGTCATACCAGTCTCTTTTTTGAAAAGAGCGTAGAATGTATTCAATGATAAACCCGTTCTGCGGCAGATCTCTTTACAGGTGTGCCGGGAACCGGGTTCGGAACTCATTATATCAATTGCCCGCTTGATCCTGGGGTCAAGAATGGTCTTTTCCTGGGGGAGAAAACGCTCTTTGGGGAAAGAAAGAAAACAACTGTAGATAATAAGACGCAGGTGCAGGGATAAATTGGGTTCACTGCGGTCATTGCGTAATTCTTCCGCATGAAAAGAGATGTTTCCTGCAGGAAGTGTGATAATGCCCCTTTTTACATGGTCAAAGGGAGCCGGGGCGGAAAAATGGATGTAAAAGTGAGGGAAAGGTTTGGTCATACTGCTTGTGAAAGTAGTATAGGGAGGAATAAGGATGACCGTATCCGGAGTAAGAAATATCTTCTTGCCGTTTTCTTTGAGAAATGCTCCTTTTTCTCTGTTCCAATACAGCCGCCAGCAGTGGGAATTGACATTTGTGTAGTTCCAGAAGTCGATCCTTTCCACATAGTCAAAACCGCTTATTCTGACATCAAAAAGGCTTTTTCCTCCGTTTTTATCCGGGAAAATAGTGTTTTTTGACATGATAATACCACTTTTCAACATTTAATTTTTTCTTTTTCTGTGTATAGTAATATACATGGAAAAAGGAAAATTCCAAACATGAACCATAAAACAGGAGAAAAAAATGTTTGCAAAAGATCCTCTGCACCTGAAACTGGATATCGCCCTTGAAAAACTGCTTGCCAAAAGAAAAGAACTCATCGCCAACCTCCCCAAAGGCGTTGCTTACGGCGCACCCGCCGCCAGACGCCCGGAAGGATATGTGGAAGAGGATAAAGAACTGGGAGTATTGAACTTTGAATGGGCTGATCAGATCAGAAAAGAAAATGATGAATGTAATGAAGTCCTTCATGAGATCCTTGATACTCTTCCCCGCTGTGACCGCAATACTCTCCCCAAACTTACTCCGGATAAAGTCTGGGTATGGGGAGGACCCACACCCCAGTGGGGCGGAAGTATGGCGGATGATACCCTTGTAAGAGGGGCAGATTATTTCAATGCGGAAAATGTGGCTTATGTCTACGGCCCCACCAATGATAAAATGATGCAGATGCACTCCAAATACAAAAGAATGCTCTGTCAGGTGAACGCCAACTGCCGTACAGCCGGAGCGTTGTACCACTCTGAAGAGGAAAATGCCGCCCTTTTAAGTGAACTTTCTCTCCAATATCCCAATATCGTTGGTGCCATGTGTGACGATTACTGCACCGGCACAAACCGGATCCTTCTGCCTGAACGCTATGAAAAGATCTACCGTGGGACAAAGAAAGTCAATAAAGATCTGAAAGTATATGGCGTTGTCTATGCCCATGAACTGAATGTCCGCAACTTCCAGCTTGTGCAGGATTATGTGGATGTGGTCAATTTCTGGATCTGGAACAAGGATGAGATTTTGGATTATGATGAACATATTGCCCGCTGTCAGGAAAACTTCCCCGGCAAACCCATCATTCAGGGTATCTTTATCCATGAATACGGCAGAGCCGATGTGGGCAATCCCCCTGCAATTCTGGAATATCAGCTGGACAAGGCCAGAGAATACATGGCAAAAGGTGTTGTGGAAGGAATCATCATTCTCGGCGACAGAGAGATCAAAAAGTGGCCGGAATCCGCTTCCGCTGTGAAAAATTATCTTTTGAATCAGTAAAAGCGAAAATGCTTCTGCCGCTCTTACAGAGCTTGCTTTTTTGTTTTGTACGCCTCCCCGGGGGTACGGTCCCTTACAGGTCCCTACCCACCGGGCTATGTTCCTGCGGGGCTTTCAGCCCCTTTTGCCCTTTCAGGGCTGGTTTTTGTAATCACCACACGGGCTTACAGCGTCCCGTCTCTATCCGGTGGGGATTTTTCCTGCGTCCCTGCGGGACTTCATTCATGGTGGGAACATATTTTCCCGGGGTTGAAACCCCGGGCTATATTCTA